>NZ_BAOX01000107.1:0-14247 GCF_000813105.1 Rhodococcus sp. BS-15
TCGACTTTCCCGATCCCGACGCACCGAGAAGGCCGAGGCGTCGACCCGCAGGTATCTCGAAGGACACGTGCCGGACGATGCGCGAGCGTCCGGCGTCGATGCAGAGATCATCGACGGCGAGCACGGGTTCTCCTGAACGATAGAAACTGGGAACGAATTCGACAATCGTTGTCGATAGACGACTGTAGGGGACTCCGGGGTCATACACAAACCGTCCGCTGAGTAACGCGAGCCGGTGACTCGTCGAGGGATTACCAGCGGTCAGGTCACTCCGAACTGAGCGCGATAGCTCGACGGGCTGATGCCGCGATGTCGATTCATCTGGTGGCGCAGATTGTCTGCCGACCCGATTCCGCTGCGTGACGCCACCTCTGGAATCGTCAGGTCGGTCGTTTCCAAGAGTTGTTCGGCGTACAGAAGCCGTTGTGCCAGAACCCATTTTCCGGGGCTGGTGCCCGTGGTCGCGGCAAATCGGCGGACGAAGGTGCGCGCGCTGAGGTGCGCCCAGGACGCAAGCCTGCCTACGGTCAAATCCTCGCTCAGGCTGTTCATCGCGCGATCGAGCACCGGTCCCAGCTCTGTGTCGAGGGCCTCGCCCACCGGCGCCTCGGCGAACTGAGCCTGACCGCCTTCGCGGTGCGGTGCCACGACCATAGCTCTGGCGATTCGGTTCGCGACGTCGGATCCATAGGCGCTGCGGACCAGATGCAGGCAGGCGTCGATTCCCGCCGCAGTGCCCGCGCTGGTGACGACCGGGCCGTCGACGACGTAGAGCACCGAGCGTCGACGGTGACGTCCGGATACCGCTCGGCCAGTTCGGCGGCGTACCGCCAGTGGGTTGCTGCCCGCCGACCGTTCAGCAGACCGGCGGCCGCGAGGAGAAACGCCCCCGAGCACACCGACAGCACAGTGCCTCCCCTCGCGACCACGTCCCGCAATGCCGTTGCCAGCTCCGGCGAGGGCTCGAGCGTCCGGGGCCAGGATGGGACGGCGATCAGGTCGGCGGTCGCGAACTGTTCGAGTCCAGCAGTGGCTTCGACCGCGAACCCGGTGGTGGTCGCAATCAGACCAGGCCTTTCCGCCGTCACCACGAACGAATGGTTCGGAAGTCCCTCTGCTCGCCTGTCCAGACCGAACACCTCGGCCAGGACGCCCAACTCGAAGGCGGCGACCGGTCCCTGCACATGGGCCACGACAGTGCCCGATGCGAACTCCATGTTGGCAGAGAATGCCCGATCTACGGCGCGATTGCCACTTACTACCCGCGGCGCGTCGGAAGCACACTGGACGCATGACTTCCGACGAACGACTATCGACCGCTGTAGACATCTACTTCCGCGCGCTGCACGGGTGCGACGGTGACTTGCTCGATGCGGTCTTCCACCCGACCGCATCGCTGTTCGATGTCGACGATGGCTACGTTCGGGTCGATCCGTACCCCATCTGGCGCCAGGAGGTGGTCTCGAGGCCATCACCCGCTGCCGCCGGCCAGCAACGCGACGACAATGTGGTCGCTGTGCACTGGTTGTCCGCGAGCTGTGCGACCGTGCATGTTCGCCTGCGGATTCTCGACCAGATATTCGTCGATCACCTCTCGTTCGTCCTCGACGACGGAAGATTCAGGATCGTCGCCAAGACATGGCATCTCGAGCGAACCACGTAGCGGCGGTAGCGCCGGCGGCGGTCGAAAACACGGCTCGACGACCGCGGAGTGACGCAGCCGGTTCCGGCGCGTCAGCTCGGTATTACTTCGACGTGCTCGATTTCAACAACTGCAACCCTTGCTCCACGTCGCCTTCGGGTACCTCGGTTCCCACGTCCGACACCGTGAAGTGGAGCAGGAGGTGCCGAGCGTCGATGGACGCTGGACGTGGCGGATACAGAACCGATGCCACCTCCGAGCCGAATCAGTTGATGCGGCATCACCCCGACGAAATTGCGGTTCACACCACCTAGCTGATCGGATGAGCAGGGCGAGGGACTCGCAACGAGCGGCCGTCTACGACGCAGAACAACTGGTCCGCACCATGTTCGATCGCGCCGAGGAGCGGGGCCTGCGCATGGTGCAGGTCATGGGTTCGCAGATCACGCTGCCGATCGAGCGCAAGTTCGCCTCCATCGACTCGGTGCAGGCGTACGTCGATGCGGTGCTGGCGCTCGATTGGGTCGCAGCGACGTGGCCCGACGCCGGTCGCGTGGTCACCGTCCGGGCCCGTTCGGGTTCGGCTGCAGCGCACTACGAATCGGACACCGCCACCATCGCCGTGCCCCTGCATCGGGGCAACAGGGCCTGGGCGCTGCGGGAGCTGGTGGTGTTGCACGAGCTCGCGCACCACTTCGCCGACGAGGACGAGCAGCAGCACGGCGGCGCATTCGTGGACCGCTACATCACCCTCGTCGGCGAGATCGTCGGCTCCGAGGCCGGGTTCGTCCTGCGCGCGATGATGGCCGAGAGCGGCGTCCGCATCGGCTGATGCCATTCGGGTGCATCATGGGAGACGCAGCCCACACGACGAGGAGACGTACATGACCGTCAAGATCGGTGTTCAGCTTCAGCCCCAGCACGCTCCCGACTACCAGTTGATCCGCGACGCGGTGTTGCGCTCGGAGGACGCGGGCGTCGACATCGTCTTCAACTGGGATCACTTCTATCCGCTGTACGGCGACCTCGACGGTGCGCATTTCGAGTGCTGGACGATGCTCGGTGCCTGGGCCGAGCAGACGTCGAACGTCGAGATCGGTGCACTCGTCACCGGCGGCGGTTACCGCAATCCGGACCTGTTGGCCGACATGGCACGCACCGTCGACCACATCAGCGGCGGCAGGCTGATCCTCGGCATCGGCGCTGGGTGGAACGAGAAGGACTACGACAACTTCGGGTACGAATTCGGCACGGCCGGTTCGCGTCTGGCATTGCTGAAAGAGAGCCTGGCCAGAATCCGCCACCGCCTCGACGTCGGCAACCCGGCCCCCACCCGCGACATCCCGATTCTCATCGGCGGTGGTGGAGAGAAGAAGACCCTGAAGATGGTCGCCGAGTACGCGCACATCTGGCACAGTTTTGCCGACCTCGAGGCACTGAAGCGCAAGTCCGAGATCCTCGCCGAGCACGGCACCACCGTCGGGCGTGACGTCTCCGGCATCACTCGATCGGTCTCGTGGCCCGGCGCGGACACAGCCCAGGACTTCGTCGACGCCGGAGCCACCCTATTCACCGTCGGCGTCAACGGACCTGAATACGACCTCACCGAACTGGGCCAGGCCATCGCGTGGCGGGACTCGCACAAGTAGAGACACGTCACGGCAGTTCGTTGATCGAAACCCTTGCGCGTCGGCCGTTTGGGTGAGTGGGCCCTGGTCCGCTTAGGGTTTTGTACATGGTTGCCGTACGCGCTTCACGCGCGCTCGTGGTTCTCGTTCTCGGACTGTTGATGGCCCTCACGCTCGCCGCGTGTGGAACGTCGAGCTCCGATGATCGGACGGCGGCAGGTCCGACCGACCTGTGCGCCCCTCCCGGAGTGGCCAGTGCGTCGTCCACGCCGACGAACTTCGACGCTGCCGCAGCGGCCGCGACGGAGGACAGGTACACGACGGAGAACGTCACTCCGCTGGACCGCATCGACACGAACGCCCTGGGATTGGCGACGCCGGGAGTGCTGACCGTCGGCACCCTGTCCGACGCCCCGCCGAGCATCTGCCTGGACTCGGCCGGCCAGTACACCGGGTACGACAACGAACTGCTGAAGGCCGTCGCGGCGAAACTCGGCCTGCAGATCAACTTCTCGGGCACCGAGTTCTCGGGCCTGCTCGCCCAGGTTGCAGGCCGCCGCTTCGACGTCGGGTCGTCCTCGATCACGACGACGGACGAGCGACGCAACACCGTCGGGTTCACCAACGGGTACGACTTCGGCTACTTCTCGCTCGTTGCTCAGACCGGCGGCCCGATCAGCCGGTTCGAGGACCTGAACGCGGGCAGCAGAATCGGCGTGGTGCAGGGCACCGTGCAGGACGACTACGTGGTGAACACGCTCGGCCTCGATCCGGTGAAGTTCCCGGATTACAACACCGCCTACGCGAACCTGCGCACCGGGCAGATCGACGCCTGGGTGGCCCCGTCCCAGCAGGCGGAGGGCTTGGTCAAGCCCGAGGACGGCACCGCGATCACGCAGAACACGTTCTCGCTGAACAACTTCGTCGGCTGGGCCGTCGCTCGCGACAATCAACCGCTGATCGACGCACTGAACTCCGGGCTCGACGCAGTGATCGCCGACGGCACCTGGGCCACGCTCTACTCCGACTGGGTTCCTCGCGAGCTGCCCGACGGCTTCAAGCCCGGCAGCAAGTCCGCCCCCCAGCCGGAGCTACCCGACTTCGCCGCCATCGCGGCACAGAACGACGCGAATGCTCCCGAAGCCGTTGCTGTTCAACCCAAGTCCACGCTGGCGCAGCTGGGCGACACGTTCTTCGACTGGTCGCTGTACAAGTCGGCAATCCCCGACCTGTTCAAGGTGGGCCTGCCCAACACGCTGATCCTGGCGTTGGCGTCGGGCATCATCGGTACGGTCCTGGGCATGCTGCTCGCTCTGGCCGGCCTCTCTCGCACGCGCTGGCTGCGCTGGCCCGCCCGCGTCTACACCGACATCTTCCGTGGCCTCCCCGCCGTGGTCATCATTCTGATCATCGGCCTGGGCATCGGACCGGTGGTGCAGGGCGTGACCGGCGGCAATCCGTACTGGCTCGGCGCTGCGGCACTCTCGCTGCTCGCCGCGGCGTACATCGGCGAGATCTTCCGATCCGGCATCCAGAGCGTCGAAGCCGGACAGATGGAAGCTGCACGGGCACTGGGCTTCAGCCGTCGTCGATCGATGAACCTGGTGGTCGTCCCGCAGGGTGTCAGGCGCGTCCTGCCGGCGCTGATGAACCAGTTCATATCGCTCATCAAGGACTCGTCGCTGATCTACTTCCTCGGGCTGCTCGCCACCCAACGCGAGCTGTTCGCAGTGGGCCGAGATCTCAACGCACAGACCGGAAATCTGTCCCCGCTCGTCGCGGCCGGATTGTTCTATCTGGTGCTGACCGTGCCGCTCACCCATCTCGTGAACTACATCGACAAGCGACTGCGCACCGGCAAGGCCGAGCAGACGCTGGACCCGGTCGAGCAGGCCGTCGTCGTGGAAAGAGGCTGACATGACTTCTGTTTCGCTCGCAGGCAAGGACATTCACCTGTCCTTCGGTACCAACAAGGTGCTACGCGGGGTGAGCATCGACGTCCCGGCCGGCACGACCACCACGGTCATCGGCCCATCGGGCTCGGGCAAGTCGACGCTGCTGCGTGCTCTCAATCGACTGCACGAGCCCGAACAGGGCGACATCCTGCTCGACGGCAAGTCGGTGCTGAAGGACAATCCCGACGAGTTGCGTCAGCGCATCGGCATGGTGTTCCAGCAGTTCAATCTGTTTCCGCACAAGACCGTTGCCGACAACATCGCTCTCGGCCCGCGCAAGCTGCTCGGCCTGTCCAAGGAGGCGGCTCGCGCGGCCGCGATGGATCAGCTCGAGCTGGTGGGACTGACCGACAAGGCGGATTCGCGGCCGGGCAATCTCTCCGGTGGCCAGCAGCAGCGCGTCGCCATCGCGCGAGCACTGGCCATGAAGCCCGAGGTGATGTTCTTCGACGAGGCCACCTCCGCCCTCGACCCCGAGTTGGTCAAGGGTGTGCTGGCGCTGATGGCCGACCTCGCGAAGGGCGGAATGACCATGGTGGTGGTGACCCACGAAATGGGCTTCGCACGATCGGTGTCCAACAGGGTGCTGTTCATGGATCACGGCAGCGCCGTCGAAACCGGAACGCCCGAGCAGTTGTTCGACGATCCGCACACCGATCGACTCAAGACTTTCCTCTCGCAGGTGCTGTAGCGAGACTCGGTCAGCTCGGTACCCGGTACAGCCGCCAATCCGGCTGATCGGCACCGTCGTTCGGCACTTCCAGGACGAGTGGATACAGATCGGCGCCGTTGTCGTAGACCGTCGGATATCGCCGGTTGACCGCGTCGGACACTCCGCGGCCCTCGTTCGGCACCGTCAGCAGATACTGAACACCGGCGGAAGCCGGGTCGTTGAGGATCTTGGTGAAGTCCAGATCGGACGGAACCACGAACTGCTTCGGGTGTTCCGATGCTGCCACGATGGCGAACCCGTAGACGGTGTCGACGAGGATCGACCCGTCGGGGAGGTCCTTGCCGTCGAGGTAGGACGCCAGTCGACGTTCGGTGGAGAAGGAATCGATGACTCGACGTGCCGCCATCGCCTCGGCGTCGTCGGCCGAAGGATCCTCGTCGAGAAGACTGCCGAGCGCGAACTGCTGACTGGACAACGACGGCTGCACCATCGCCCACCCTGTCACCGGAAGAGCCAGTGCGCAGACCGTCATTGCCGCCGCCGCGGCGGCAGGGCGCAGCGGTGGGAGCACGGGGCGGTGCCTGCGGTACGCACCTGCGCGCCGGGTTGGCCGATCTCCGGCAGCCGGAAACAGTTGCACCACAACGACGGCCGCCAGCGGAATGGCACAGATGAAGAATCTCAGAAATCCGAAAGTCGAGCCGGTGATGTAGCTCGCGGCCTGGAACCCGAGCACCCCACCGAAAAGCAATGGTGCCACCACGAATTCGAGGTCTCGTCGACGCAGCGCCAGCACCACGGCGAGCGGTAGCGTCACCGACAACGTCGGTCCGAGCGCGACGACGGCACCGAGCGAGAACAGGCCGGTGCCGATCAAGTCGCCGCTGGACCCACCGGACTGCGTCAAAATCGCGGCGTTTCCGTAGCTCGACGACAGCTGGGCGAGCGCCTCACCGGTGATCAGCCAGCTCGTGGTGATCCACACCAGAAACACTGCCGTGCCGGGCCCAGCGACGAGTACCGCGTCCAGAATGGCTCTGCGGCGCATGCTTTTCCAGTGCGGCCGACCCCGACGCAGGGCCGTGACGACCGCCACCAGCACTGCGGCCAGAGCTATCGGGACGACGCCCTCGTAGCGGGCGAGGAAGGCGAGAGCCAGTGCGACGCCGGCCAGAAGGAGATCGTGAACGTCGTCGGTGTTCACCCATCGAATCAATCGGCGTACGGCCCAGCAGAGGAAGAACAGGAAGCCGGCCTCGCTCATGCCGTTGGCTCCGTAGAAGACGATCATCGGGTTGATCGCGAAGACGACGGTGATCAGGGGGCTGTATCGGCCGGGGAGTCCGCGATCTCGGCAGATGCCGTTGATCATCACCACCGCACCGGCCATGAACACCGCCGACACCGCGATGCCCGAGATGTTCCACCGGGTGATCGCCGGCCACCACGATGCGAAAGCGACCATCGGCAACTGTGCCAGGGCCGTCAACGGCGTGAAGATGAAGCCGATGGCCGACACGTGCGGATCGCGGCTGAGCAACACCGCCTGTGCCGCCGAGGTACGCGACAGCGCGTCACCGAGCAGGAATCCGAATCGCATGCTCAGCGTCAGGCCCACCGCCAGGTAACCCGCGAGCGCGCTGCCGAACACGATCCACGGTGTCCGCTGTTTCACGTGGACTTCTCTTCGCCGACCGACGGCTCGACGGCGGGGCCGGACAGGCCGTGGAACGTCTTCTCCCAGTAGGACGGATTGCGAACCAGCTGCCAACAGCCCTTGATGGAGGCCACGCTCATCATCACCCAGTACAGGGGCATCGTCAGGCTGGGAACGAGCAGGTAGGCGTTGTCGCTCTCTCGGCTCGCGATCAGATACATGTACACCGTGGCGATGTTGCCCACTACCAGAGACAGCAACGAGAAGTAGTAGATGTACGGCGGAAAGAGCTCGGCAACCAACGCCGGCTGGCCGAGAATCCATGCCGCCGTGGTGAACCAGAAGACCATGTTGATGCACGCCGTGATCGGTGTTCCCGCGAGCAACAATGTGAAGCGGTAGGTGCCGACCGGCCCGAGGGCACGAACCGTCGCGACCGGTCTGCGCATGTGCACCAACCACGTCTGCAGATAGCCCTTGTACCAACGGGATCGCTGACGGACCCAGTTGATCGGATCGCTGTTGGCCTCTTCGAGAGTGGTGGAGTCCAGCACGGCCGTCGAGTAGCCCGAGGCCGCGATGCGCACACCGAGATCTGCGTCCTCGGTGACGTTGAAGCCGTCCCAGGCTCCCACTTCGTCGATGACATCGCGTCGAAGGTGATTGGAGGTTCCGCCGAGAGGGATCGGCGAGGTGCTGGCCATCAAACCGGGCAGCAGGTACCCGAACCACAGTGCATAATCCGCGGTGAACCACCCGGTCAACAGATTCTGAGAACCGTTGTGGAACGCCAACTTCGCCTGCACACACGCCACGGTGTCGGGCAGCCGCTCGAAAGCAGCGACGACGCGACGCAGTTGCAGTCGCTCGGGCAGATCCTCGGCATCGAAGATCGTCACGATCGTCCCGGTGGCGAAATGCAATCCGTAGTTGCACGCTTTCGGCTTGGTGCGAGGATCGCCTGCGGGCACCAGGACCACGTCCACCAGATCGCTGACGCCGCTGCGCGCGGCCGCCTCGATGGTCACCTCGTCGTCTTCCTCGAGCAGTAAAAGAACCTGCAGCTTGTCGGCTGGATAGTCGAGTCCGGTCATTGCCGCGATGAGGTCACCCACCACCTCCGGCTCGTCGTACGCCGGGACCAGAATGGTGTAGTACGGCAACCGATCATCGGGAACGGCCCGGGCCTCCTCGTCGGTCACCGTGACGATCGCCGACGCGTCCAGACCACGGGAGAACAGCAGCAGGCGGTCGATCATCGCCAGCAGATACCCGATGGTGCAGACGACCGTGCCCGCGAGCAGCGTCCCGACCGGGGCGAACACTCCCCAGGCGAGGAGCAGCAGCGCCGCCCCGATCGCCGTGTACTTCTGCCAGGGAACGAAGGCAATTGCAGCGGACGCCAACGGATTTCGATCGGCCAGCCCGTTGATCGCGTCGTCGAGCGCAGTTGCTCGGAACTCTTCGGTTTCCGTTCCGACGCGCGGGGGAGTCGGCCGTTTCCCCATGGGAGTCGTGGTCATCGCGGCGCACCGTTCGCCAGGGCCCATTGCTGGCGAACGAGCCCGGTACCGAAGGTCGTCAACAGCTCACGGTCCTTGTATTCCGGATCGTCGTCGATGGAGATGGCGTTGCCCCGCAGGAAAGTGCCGATCGCCGTACCGAGGTTCGATGCCATCGACGGCATCGGTTGCGGGAACGCGGCATCGAGGTCGTGATTGTCGACGCTGATGACGGTTACACGTTGGAACACGTCGCCTCGTTGCCAATGAAACACGAGCTTGGTCCAGGTGAGCAGCAACGCGTCGCTGACCGAGGTGTAGAGCGCGCCCGTCACCCCGCGTCCGAGATCGATGGTCAGGGGTTGGCTGGTGCGCGTGTTGGTCAATCGATACAGGGTGCTCTCCGGATAGACGGCCAGACTGGCCCGATTGGTGGTCGACAGTACGTCGACCACAACGGTCCGTGGCCTCGACCGCATGTCCCACGCGGAATTGCCTTCGTCGGCGCGCATCGTCTGCCGAGTCAGAGTGGCACTGGTACCGAAGAACGCACGGACCCAATCGAATTGCTGCAAATCGATCCGGCCGAATCCGACCGGGGGGCGCAAGAGGCGTCGACACCGGCCCGGGTGGTCCCAGCGGTGCCGCCACGGGGGGTGCGGTCCGGTAGGGGGAACGAGAGCCAGGACCGCCGCTGCCACGATCGCGACGACGATCGAGCTCGGCGACCACTTCGCCGTCGGGACAGCGAGGCGGCGCGGCTGACGCTCGTCGAATCGGCCGCGACGGGCAGCGAGATAGAAGGCGACTCCGGTGACTGCTGCCGCGCCGACGGTCGGGACGAGCTGCAGCCAGACGATGTCGATCTGCGGCCACAGTGCCAACATCAGTGCAGCAACTGCGAAACCGGACAGTGTGGTGCACACGAACCCGAGCCAGCCGCGGCGTCTGGTTCGGCCGACGGCGATGGCACCGGCGATTCCTGCCAAGAGCACCATCACCGCCGCGTATGCGAGACGGCTCCCTCCCAACCCGATGGCGACCAATCGGTAACCCAACGGACTCAATGCGAGCAGCAACAGCCAGACGGACCAGAACCGACCTACCGGCCGCAGGCCGAACATCAGTATCGCGCCACCGAAGAAGAACGCCAGCGCCGCAAGAACATCCAGGTGCGCCAGCTCGTACTGGTCGGCGTAGCGCGGCAGCCACAGCGCCTTGATGGCGATGGACACCAGCAAGCCGATCCCGCCGACGATGTTGTCGGTCTGACGATCGTGAATGGGCAGCTCGTCGGCCCTACGCCGCGCGACCCCCTGCGCCGCAACGACAGCGAGGAGTGGCAACACGAAGATGTACGCGGTGATGGCACCGTCGGACGCCTCCTGCGCCAGCCGCACCCAGGTGGGAAGGAATGCGAGAACGACACAGGCGAGGAGAACCACCCAGCGCACGACCAGGACGTCGAGCGGACGCCGTGCTCGCCACCGAGGCGGCGCACTCGGCGTCGGCTCCGCGCCGGTGTTCGGTGCCGTGTCCACCGTCATGTCGAGTCGCTGTGCCGGCTCGGCTCGGTCGTCGACCGGCGCGTTCGCAGCGCGACCACGAGTGCGCCGACGCGGCGACTGTCAGTACCGCAAGACCGATTCCCACGACGAGCACCGTCGCTCGGTCGGGGGTGTCGTCCGCACCGGACAGGGCCGCGCTGGACAGTGAGATCGGTTCGGTGTTCTGTGCGGCGAACACGATGTCGCCGTCGAGCGCGAACCACCGAGCCGGGTCGCCGTCGAGCCAGGACAACATGGCGTCGAATCGGTCCGGTGCCGAGCTCCAGGATCCCACGAGTACAGCGTTGTTCTGCACTGACGTGACCTGCACCGTCGCGAAGGGCTGAGCGGTGTCGACCGTCAATTCGGTGCACCGCCGGCCGAGTCCGGGTCGGCGATCCGGAATGTCGTCTCGTCGATGGACGACAGCGGCAGCGTCACCGTGTCCGGCAGATCCGAGGCCGGGGCGATCACGAGCGCGGGGGCGCTACCGTCGAGCGCCTGATCCATCGACACGACCTCCGGCACGAGTGGAAGACTCGACAGACGCTGCAGTCCGGTTGCCATCGTGACCGCTCGGACGACTCCCGCGTAGGACTCGTCGGCCAGCGCAATCTCGAACTGCGGCATCAGCGCCTGTGGCATCGATCGCAGTCCCAGCGGAGCCGGTGTCGAGGAATCGGACGACCGCACCACAGTCGAACCGTCCACGGTCACACTGGTATCGGCGGCCGCGGAGCAACCACCGCTGCCCGTGGTCGGTGGATGGTCGACGGAAATGTCGAGCGTCTCGACGCGGGACAGTGCCGAATTCGGAATGTCGATCCATCGGTCGAGCCGACCGGTGTCGTCGGCCTCCCACACTGCGAGCGGTGACCCGTTCACCGTGGCCCGCACCGAGCCCGCGCCCGGCGTGTAGCTGCCGATCAGGTGCACGGACAGGTTTGCTGCGGACCGGCCGAGCCGCGTCTGATCGATCGTGATCGACGCCGTCGCCGTGGCACCGCCCGAACCGGTCACCGTGCCGATCCCGAGATCGTCGAGCGTGATCGATTCGGGTGCGAGCTGAGCTTTCGGAGCGGACGGTCCCGCCAAAGCAGAGGTGGCAACTGCAATCTCGGAAAGATCGCTGGTGATCAGGCGGGCCTGATCGGTCAGATCCGATCCGGTACCGGTGAGGTACATGCGCGGCGGGGCCTGCTCGAGGGGATAGATCAGCTCGGCCCCGGCGTCGGAGTTCTTCGCCAGGACGACCGACCTCTCGAGCGGACCGTCCGGGGCTGCTCCCTGCAGCTCGCTGTCCGGCCGAACGACGACCTGAACCGGCTGCGATCCGTAGCGGTGGACTACAGACGTCGCCACAATCGTTGCTGCGGTGATCGTTTCGCGATCCGGCTCCGACGGAACGAACACCGTGAGCTTGCGCAGCAGGACCGGCAGGAACTCCGCGACGGTGGCCGGCACAGCGAATTGTCCTGTGTAGTCGACGGACGCATCGAGGAGACGGACCGCGTCGGAATCCGGATCCGGGCAGTACCGATCGTCGGGGATCAACGATGGGATCAGGTCGAGTGCGATCACCCCGTCGACCGTCTGTGCTGCGGCGAGAGGAATCGACACCGGGGTCGTCGGTGCCGCGTTGTCGAGGGTGATGCGGGTGATCGGTCGGCCGTCCGATTCGACGTCGACCCATCCACGGTCGAGCCAGGCCGGTGTGGTCAGCACACCGGTGAGGGTCGACGGAACCGAGCCCGCGGGGGACGGAACTGTCAGCCGAGTGCGCACTCCGGTCGGATCGACGGTGGTGGATCGACCCAGGCCCAATTCGGCGAAGCTGAATCGGTTGGCATCCTGCTCGGCCGGTTGCGCCGACGCCACCGTGACCGACACAAGCATCGGAATTACAGCGAGAACTACTGCGGTGGCAACGCGAACGATTCGCATAAGAATTGGTCCAGCCTTCGATGAAAGAAATGGAAGACCATGAGGGTATCGCGCACTATCGATCTCGCACGCCCCGGAGGACAATACGCCGATGTTCGGGCCTCTCGAATTCCCTCGAGAAACAGACTGGGAGACAGGATAATTGAGATGTATCAGCGGTGCCGTCCTCGCAGGTCGAACAGGGACGAATTCAACCCGAGATATTCCACGGAAGCCGTATTCGTCACCGGGGCTGCTGTGCCGGTGTCGACGACTTCGGAATTCACCGACGGGCGTCTAGCATTACGCCGATGCGGATCGTTTCGATGTTTTCGCGGTGCGCACTCGGCACGGCAATGGTGCTGTCCTTCGCACTGAGCACCGGCGTGCCCGACGCGGCTGCGGCCCCCGAGTCCGGTGCCCGCGTCACCGCAAGCGCCGACGGTCTCGCACTCGACGGGAATCCCTGGTGGCCGACCGGGTTCAATGCCTATCAGCTCGCGACCGATTGGTCGATCAACGCAGGGTGCGGAGCGATGGTCGACCTGGACAGCTACTTCGGCGCACTGCCTCCGCATTCACTGACGCGATTCAATGCATTCCAATCTTTGGCGATCGACCGATTCACCGGCGCACTCGACTTTCGCCCGATGGACGCGGTCTTCGCGGCGGCCGAGGCACACGGACAACTCGTCGTCCCGGTTCTCTCACCACAGGACGGGGCCTGTGAGGGAAACGTCTTCAAAGGCAGGCAGTGGTACATCGACGGATGGACGACGCCCCCTGCCGTCGCCGACACGAATGCGGTGACGAGCTTCGAGCAGTGGATGCTCACCGCTGTGAACCGGTGGAAGGATTCGCCCGCGCTGGCGGCCTGGGAATTGGTCGGTGAACCGGAAACCAGCTCGTGCACCGACGCGGCGTGCTCCTGGACCACCCGAACCTGCACCGCCGATGCCGCCGAAGTTCTGCGGTCCTTCTTCGACACCGCGGGGCAACAACTCCGCTCGGTCGATTCCCACACCCTGATCACCGCCGGTCTCACCGGCGGCGGGCAGTGCGGAAGCCAGGGTGACGAGTACGAGTACCTCGCCCAGTCGTCGTTCGTCGATATGCTGCAGTACCACGACTACGGATCCGACGGCGTGCCGCTGCCAGGAGATCAATGGAACGGTTTGCAGCGGCGGATCATTCAGAGCGCTGCGGTGGGCAAACCCCTCCTGGTCGGGGAGATCGGCCAACTCGCCGGTTCGTGTGGCGACATCGGCGCTCGCGCAACGAGTATCGCCACCAAAATCGACGGCCAACGTGCCGCGGGCACAGCGGGAGCTCTGCTGTGGGCATTCGTACCCGACCCGCGGCCGGCCGAGTGCACCTACGACATCGGACCCGGCGATCCGCTGTGGCAGACGATCGGACCTTAGGGCATCCTCGTTGTCCGCGACTTCACCTGAACGTTCCTTTACTTTCGCTTTTGGGTGACAGCGTGCCCACTCATGAAGCCACTACCCTTGTTCGCTGTTCACGACGGAAGCTCCAAGCGATCATCATTGACGTGCAAGTACAAGTGCGGGGATGCATGTTTCCACGAGGTTCCCAATACGTCGAAGGGTGAGTACTTCGGCGACATCGTCAAGACCGCGATGTCGCGGCGCGGCGTCATCAAGGGCGGTGCCATGGCAGTGCTCGCCGTGGGCGCGGGCAGCGCTCTCGCGGCGTG
>NZ_BAOX01000106.1:0-14285 GCF_000813105.1 Rhodococcus sp. BS-15
GGGTGGTGGGAGTGGAGCCTTGAGGAACGACTGGGCACCGTTACCGACCACGTCGGGCCTGCGGAGGCGTAGCGTCGGTGGTCTGGGGACCGTTCAGGTTCCCCAATAGATGGGTTACTGCCATGTCGGACAAATCGCCCCGCAACACGATGACCAAGAAATCCGGCAAATCTCTCAAGGACAAGCGCGCGGACAAGCGGGCCAAGTCCAGCGGTGACACCAGCAACGACATCATCACCTCGGCCGTCAAGAAGAAGTAGGCACTCGCGGTCGACGCGACCGGGCCCCCCCGCTCGCGTCGACCACGGCTGTATCCTTGGTTGTGAGCTGGGTTACAGCAATGTGGACAGGTCACGGAGGAAGAGTCGAATGGCAAGCCGATCGAACAGTGGCGGCAACCCCTGGGTCGCAGTGCGACCCGGCGAGGACGTCGCTGTGCTCGCGCGCCAAATGTCCAGTGCCCACCAGTCTTTCGTCGACGACATCCGTACTCACGGTTCGACCGTCAGGTCGGTCGTCCTCGACTCGTGGATGCGCAGCCGCACCAAGGGTGTCGATCCCGACGGCGGTAACGAGACGCCGACTCTGACCGGGCCCGATCTCGAGCGCTACCGCAACGGTCATCCGATGGCCATCATCCGCCCGGTCATTCGCAAGTTGCTGGTCGAGGACGCGTCCGATACCGGATTGCTCGTCGCTATCTCGGATGCGGAGGGCCGCTTGCTCTGGGTCGAGGGTGACTCGGGGGCGAAGGACCGCGCACTCTCCATGGACTTCGCCGAGGGGGTCGACTGGAGCGAGGAGAGCAAAGGTACCAATGCTCCCGGTACCGCGCTCGCGGTCGATCACAGTGTGCAGATCTTTGCGTCCGAGCATTTCTCTCGGTCGGTGCACGAGTGGAGTTGCTCGGCGGCCCCCGTTCACCACCCCACCAGTGGTCACATTCTGGGAGCCATCGATATCACCGGCGGTCCACGAGTGGCGGTCCCCGAGGTGTTGTCGTTGGTGCGCGCGACTGTCGCCGCGGCCGAATCCGAGTTGCGCCTGCATTTGATGAACTCGCCGAAATCTCTGGGCGACACGGCTCCTCGACTCGAGGTTCTCGGATCGGGACGGCCGGGAGTGGTTCGTGGATCCGGTCGGATACCCCTGTCTCAGCGACACGCGGAGATTCTGCTGCTACTGGGCGAGCATCCCGAGGGGCTCAGCTCGGACCACCTCGCAGTGCTTCTCGACGAGCAGGAGCTCGACTCCGTCACGATCCGCGCCGAGATGTCGAGACTGCGCAAGACCTTCGGTACGGCAGGACTGGCTTCGCGGCCCTACCGCCTGGTCGGCGAATTGACCTCCGATGTCGGCGATATCCGACGCGCCCTGGACCGCGGCGACGTCGACGCTGCTCTGCGTATCTACTCCGGCCCGGTACTCCCCGGGTCTTCCGCTCCCGGCATCGAAGACATTCGCGAGGAATTGCGGTCTCGAATGCAGGCTGCACTGCTCCGGCTCGGAGATCCGGTGCTGTTGGCGCAATGGACATCGTCCATTCACGGCCGCTCGGACATCACTGCCTGGGAGGCCTACCGGGCCACGCTGAGCAGGGATTCCGCGCTCTACGGTCAGGTCAGTGCGCGCATCGATCTGCTCGATCGTGATCTCGGAATGTGACTGCAGACCTCGTCGTCGGTACGTCGAGCCGAAGCAGCAACGTAGTTGCAACGTTGCACCCCCTAGTGTCCTGAATCACACACCGCATCAACTGTGAAGCACGTGTCGATCAGGAGGATTTTCAATGTCCGTCTACGCCCGTCCAGGTACCGCCGATTCCGTCATGTCGTTCCAGTCGCGCTACGACAACTGGATCGGCGGAGAATGGGTACCGCCTGTCAAGGGCCAGTACTTCGAGAACCCGACTCCCGTCACCGGTGAGAACTTCTGCGAGGTCGCCCGCTCCACGTCCGAGGACATCGAGCTCGCGCTCGACGCCGCCCACGCCGCCGCCCCCGCGTGGGGCAAGACGTCCGCAGCCGAGCGCGCCGTGATCCTCAACAAGATCGCCGATCGCATCGCCGACAACCTCGAGTCCATCGCGCTGGCTGAGTCCTGGGACAACGGCAAGCCGATCCGCGAGACCCTCAACGCCGATATCCCCCTCGCCATCGATCACTTCCGCTACTTCGCCGGCTGCATCCGCGCGCAGGAGGGCTCGCTGTCCGAAATCGACAGTGACACAGTCGCTTACCACTTCCACGAGCCGCTGGGCGTAGTCGGGCAGATCATTCCGTGGAACTTCCCGATCCTCATGGCCGTGTGGAAGCTCGCTCCCGCACTCGCTGCAGGTAACGCTGTGGTGCTCAAGCCAGCCGAGCAGACACCCGCGTCGATCCTGCACCTGATCTCGATCATCGGTGACCTGCTGCCCGCAGGCGTGCTGAACATCGTCAACGGATTCGGCGTCGAAGCAGGCAAGCCTCTGGCATCGAGCCCGCGCATCGCCAAGATCGCGTTCACCGGCGAGACCACGACCGGCCGCCTGATCATGCAGTACGCATCGCAGAACCTCATCCCGGTGACGCTGGAACTCGGTGGCAAGAGCCCCAACGTGTTCTTCTCCGACGTGTTGCAGGCCAACGACGACTACCAGGACAAGGCTCTCGAAGGCTTCACGATGTTCGCCCTCAACCAGGGTGAAGTGTGCACCTGCCCGTCGCGTTCGCTGATCCAGGCGGACATCTTCGACGAGTTCCTCGCGTTGGCCGCCATCCGGACCAAGGCTGTGCGACAGGGAGATCCGCTCGATACCGAGACCATGATCGGCGCTCAGGCATCGAACGATCAGCTCGAGAAGATCCTCTCGTACATCGAGATCGGTAAGGGCGAAGGCGCACAGGTCGTCACCGGCGGCGAGCGCGCACAACTGGGCGGCGACCTCAACGGCGGCTACTACGTGCAGCCGACGATCTTCACCGGCAAGAACAACATGCGTATCTTCCAGGAAGAGATCTTCGGACCGGTCGTGTCGGTGACGTCGTTCACCGATTACGACGATGCGATCTCCCAGGCGAACGACACGTTGTACGGCCTCGGTGCCGGAGTGTGGTCGCGCGACGGCGGCATCGCCTACCGTGCGGGTCGTGATATTCAGGCCGGTCGCGTGTGGACGAACACGTACCACCAGTACCCGGCGCATGCAGCGTTCGGTGGCTACAAGCAGTCCGGCATCGGCCGCGAGAACCACAAGATGATGCTCGATCACTACCAGCAGACCAAGAACCTGCTCGTGAGCTACGCGCAGAAGGCACAGGGCTTCTTCTGATGGTCGATGCTCGGCCGCCTGCGCGGCTGAAGACGACCGCCGAGGCGATGGATCTACTCCGTCGCCTCGGCGGTATCCACGGCGAGCTGATGATGCATCAGTCCGGTGGATGCTGCGACGGGTCGTCGCCGATGTGTTATCCCGCAGGCGATTTCATCGTCGGTGACCGCGACGTACTCCTCGGCTACATCGACCTCCGGCTCGGAGTAGGCGAGATCCCACAGGATCTGCCGACCGGAATCGACGGTGTACCGGTGTGGATTTCGGGATCGCAGTTCCAGGCATGGAAGCACACCCAGTTGGTGCTCGACGTAGTGCCCGGCCGCGGCGGCGGGTTCTCGCTCGAATCACCCGAGGGAGTGCGCTTCCTCAGTCGCGGGCGGGCGTACACGGCCGAGGAGAACGAAATCCTCGCCGAGCATCCACCGCTCGTCGGCGTCGACTGGGAAGAAGGTCGACGACCTGAGGTTCCGGACGACCCGTTGGTGGTTGCCGAGGCAGTCGACGCATGTCCGGTCCCCGGGATGCTGCAGGGCTGAGTGCGGCTCTGCGGCATACAGTGCCAAAGATGAAGAGCACAAAGAAGTCCGACGCGTCCGACGGCGGCGAGAGCCTGCGTACCGTGGTCATTGCCTTCGTCGCCAATCTCGGCGTCGCGATCGCGAAGACATTCGCCGCTGTGCTCACCGGGTCGGCGTCGATGGTGGCCGAAGCTGCGCACTCGTGGGCCGATACCGGTAACGAGATCTTCCTGCTCGTGGCCAATCGTCGGGGGTCGCGCGGGCCCGACGATCAGCGGCCGCTGGGGTACGGACGCGAGACGTACTTCTGGTCGACGCTGGCGGCGATCGGGCTCTTCGTCGCCGGTGCGGCCGTGTCGGTGTGGCATGGCATCACCTCCTTGCTCGCCGGTGAATCGAGCAGTGAGAACTACCTCGTCGCCTATGTGGTTCTTGCCCTCGCCTTCGTGCTCGAAGGAGTGTCCTTTCTGCAATCGGTTCGGCAGATTCGCGCCGAGGCAGCCGAATACGACAAGGACTTTCTCGACTACGCCCTCGAGACCTCGGACCCGACGCTGCGCGCGGTATTCGCGGAGGACAGTGCCGCATTGGTCGGCATCGTGATTGCCGGCGCTGGAATCGGGCTGCACCAGCTGACCGGATCGGCCGCCTTCGATGCCATCGGGTCCATTCTGGTGGGCGTCCTGCTCGGAATCGTCGCGTTCGTGTTGATCGATCGAAACCGCCGATTTCTCACCGGTGAACCGGGATCGAGAGCATTATGGAATGCGGTGGTGCAGCGAATCGAGCAACTCCCCGAGGTGGCCTCGGTCCGGTTCGTACGCATCGAGTTCGTCGGTCCCAAACAGATCTATGTGGTGGCGAGTGTCGATCTCGTCGGTGATTTCGCAGAATCACGCATCGCACACACGCTCCGTCGGTTGGAGCGTGAGTTGGAAACCAACAGAGCTGTGGTGGACGCAGTACTGACAGTCGCCGAACCGGACGAGGGAGACATCGGCGACGTCAACGCCGTGGAGCACCTGCCGTAATTCGCCCGTCATTCATCGATGACGCGGCGCTTACATCACAGGTCTACCTTGAAACGATTCGCGCGCCACACATGTTGTGAATCTTCCCCTCGGGCGTGACCGTCGCTCCGAGTGCAATGGCTACGAGAGGCTTGCAATGTCCGTAGTAGAACCCCCGTCTTCGAATCCGAAGTCCGGCTCGCCGGACAGCGCCCAGTCGCACGTCGAGGGCGATGACTACCTGGCCAAGCGGACCCTGAAGAAGGGAACCGCAGGCTGGGTACTGCTGGCCGGCCTCGGAGTCAGCTACGTCATCTCCGGCGACTACTCCGGCTGGAACCTCGGTCTCGCCGAGGGTGGTTTCGGTGGGCTGCTCATCGCCGCGATCATCATTGCGGGTATGTACCTGGCGATGGTTCTCGGCATGGCCGAGATGTCGTCGGCGCTGCCCGCTGCCGGCGGCGGCTACACCTTCGCCCGCCGGGCAATCGGACCGTGGGGTGGGTTTGCCACCGGCACAGCAATTCTCATCGAGTACGCCATCGCTCCAGCGGCAATTGCGACGTTCATCGGTGCCTACGTCGAATCGCTCGGGCTGTTCGGCATCACCGACGGGTGGTGGGTCTACCTGGTGGTCTACGCAGTGTTCATCGGTATCCACCTCTCCGGCGCAGGCGAAGCGCTCAAGATCATGTTCGTCATCACCGGTATCGCCTTGGTCGGGCTCGTCGTGTTCGCCATCGCCGCCATCGGCCAGTTCGACGCGAGCAATCTGACCGACATCGCACCTACCGACGCGGCCGGGGCCTCGGGATTCCTGCCGTTCGGCTACCTCGGTATCTGGGCCGCCGTGCCGTTCGCCATCTGGTTCTTCCTGGCAATCGAAGGCGTGCCGCTGGCCGCGGAAGAGGCCAAGGATCCGACCAAGAACGTCCCGCGCGGAATCATCGCCGCCATGGGTGTTCTGCTCGTCACCGGTGCCGTCGTGCTGTTCCTGGTCACCGGTGCGGGCGGTGCCGACGCCGTCAAGGAGTCGGGAAACCCGTTGGTGGAAGCCCTCGGTGACGGAACGGCGAGCAAGATCGTCAACTACATCGGCCTGGCCGGATTGGTCGCATCCTTCTTCTCGATCATGTATGCGTACTCGCGTCAGCTCTTCGCGCTCTCCCGTGCTGGATACCTGCCGAAGACGCTGTCCATCACCAACTCTCGCAAGGCTCCGACACTCGCACTGATCGTTCCTGGCGTCATCGGTTTTCTGCTCTCTCTGACCGGCCAAGGCGGAATGCTGCTCAACATGGCCGTGTTCGGTGCGGCACTGAGCTACGTTCTGATGATGGTCAGCCACATCGTGCTGCGTCGCCGTGAGCCGAACATGGAACGCCCGTACCGCACTCCAGGCGGCGTCGTGACCACCGGATTCGCATTGGTCATCGCCGCGCTCGCCGTCGTCGCCACCTTCGTCGTCGATTCCACTGCGGCACTGTGGTGCCTGGCCGTGTTCGTGGCCTTCATGGTCTACTTCGGTCTCTACAGCAGGCATCACCTCGTTGCGAATTCGCCCGACGAAGAGTTCGCCGCGCTGGCCCAGGCAGAGGCCGAGCTGGAATGACGATCTACACCCAGCAGGTCTCGGGCACCACCTACACGTTCGACGGTCTGGTGGACCTGATGGCCAAGGCGACACCGCTTCGATCGGGTGACGAATTGGCCGGCTGCGCGGCCGAATCCGATGCCGAGCGAGCCGCGGCCCAGTGGGCGCTCTCGGAGGTCTCGCTCGATGTGTTCCTGCACGATCTGCTCGTGCCGTACGAGAGTGATGAGGTCACTCGGCTCATCATCGATTCTCACGACCGCATCGCTTTCGGAGCGATCTCGCACCTGACGGTAGGAGGTTTGCGGGATTGGCTGCTGCAGGTCACAGCCGGGCCCGACGCCGCAGCGACGCTGCGTTCGGTTGCCGCCGGACTGACTCCGGAGATGGTCGCTGCGGTCAGCAAGATCATGCGCAATCAGGATCTGATCGCGGTGTCTCGGGCGGTGCAGGTGACGTCGGCGTTCCGCACCACGGTGGGACTGCCCGGAACCCTCACCACTCGGCTGCAACCGAACCATCCGACCGACGATCCCCGCGGAATAGCGGCGGCCACGCTGGACGGATTGCTCCTCGGGTCCGGTGATGCGGTGATCGGGATCAATCCCGCGACCGACTCGCCCCAGGCCACTGCCGACCTACTGCATCTGCTCGACGAGATCAGGCAGCGTTTCGAGATCCCGACGCAGTCGTGTGTGCTCTCGCACGTGACGACGACGATGGAACTGATCGACAAAGGCGTGCCGGTCGATCTGGTGTTCCAGTCCATCGCGGGCACCGAAGGGGCCAATTCGAGCTTCGGAGTGAATATTCCGCTGCTTCGGCAGGCCAACGAAGCCGGCCGGTCCTTGCACCGCGGAACCGTCGGAAACAACGTCATGTACCTCGAAACAGGTCAGGGTTCGGCGTTGTCGGCGGGCGCGCACATCGGTACCGGCGATCGTCCCGTCGATCAGCAGACTCTCGAGACACGCGCGTACGCGGTAGCCCGCGATCTCGAGCCGCTCTTGATCAACACCGTCGTCGGGTTCATCGGGCCGGAGTACCTGTACGACGGCAAGCAGATCATCAGGGCAGGCCTCGAAGATCACTTCTGCGGCAAGCTGCTGGGGCTGCCGATGGGCGTGGACGTGTGCTACACCAACCACGCAGAGGCCGATCAGGACGATATGGATACGTTGCTGACGCTGCTCGGTGCGGCCGGGGTCGCGTTCGTCATCGCGGTGCCGGGTGCCGATGACGTCATGCTCGGATACCAATCTCTGAGCTTCCACGATGTGCTCTACGTTCGGCAGGTACTCGGTCTGCGTCCCGCACCGGAGTTCGAGTCGTGGCTCTCGCGACTGGGAATGGTGGACGCCGACGGCCGGGTCCTCGACGTCGATGCCGCGGGATCACCATTGCGAGCGTTGATGAGTGCGCGATGACCGAACCAGTGAAACAACCGGAACAGGTAGGAGTGGAGCCTGCGGAAGACCCGGGAAGCATGAGTTCTGGGGTGAGTTGCGGGCCAGCACCCAGGCTCGGATCGGGTTGGGGCGCATCGGCGATTCGTTGCCGACCACTCGGGTGCTCGAGTTTCGCTCGGCTCACGCTGCGGCGCGGGATGCGGTGCACATGCCGCTCGATGTCGAGGAGTTCGTGGATCGGGTGGACCAGGTGGGGCTCGGTGCGCCGTCGTTGGTGACGTCGCTCGCGACGAGTCGGGCAGAGTATCTGCGACGGCCGGACCTGGGTCGGCAGCCGAAGGATCTATCGGCGATCGCGCTCTCCGAGGACGAGATAGGCATCGTGTTGAGCGACGGGTTGTCTCCGCGCGCTTTGGCCGATCACGGGGTGCCGATGCTGGAGGCGTTGAAAGCAGAACTGGCCGATCGGTATTCGATTGCGGCTCCGGTGATCGCGACCGAGGCGCGGGTGGCGTTGGGCGATCACATCGCCGCGGCGATGGGTGTGCGGACGGTGTTGGTTCTGATAGGGGAGCGCCCCGGTCTGTCGGTCGCCGACAGTCTCGGCATCTATCTCACCCATCTGCCCAAGCCCGGCCGTACGGATGCCGATCGCAACTGCATCTCGAATATCCATCCGCCCGAGGGACAGGGTTATGCGCAGTCGGCGCGAATTGTGGCGGGTCTGTTGGCCGGTGCGAGGAAGCTGGGCCGGTCCGGAGTGGCACTGAAAGATACGTCTCGAGCCGATGTGCTCGAGGCAGCCGAGGCCCTCACTCTGGAGTGATGTCCCCCTATTCGGGGGTGGCTGCACGTGACCGGCGTCACTACCGTGGGGGATGGACAGTTACTCCTCCGGCGCGTCGGACACAGCGGTTCTGGACGACACGATCGGCACGAATCTGGATCGAACCGCGGCGAGATACTCCGATCGTGACGCGTTGATCGATGTCACCTCCGGGCGGCGGTGGACCTACTCGGAATTCGTGGCCGACGTCGATCTGCTGGCGGCCGGACTGCTGGTGGCCGGTGTCGCAGTGGGCGACCGCGTCGGGATGTGGGCGCCGAACTGTCCCGAATGGGTTCTGGCGCAGTACGCGACGGCGAAGATCGGCGCGGTGCTGGTCAACATCAATCCTGCGTACCGCTCACACGAATTGCAATTCGTGCTGAAGCAGGCCGGGGTCTCGGTGTTGTTGGCGGCCGAGGATTTCAAGGGTTCGGACTACGCCGCGATGATCGAGGAAGCTCGACCGGAGGTACCGTCCCTGCGTGAGGTTCTGCTGATCGGGAGTATCCAGTGGGAGGCGATGACCGATCGCGGACACAGAGCATTGGCGAAGACTCCGCGGATGATCGCGGACGTATCGGAGCGACTCGGTGCAGATGATGCAATCAATATCCAATACACTTCGGGTACAACGGGTTTCCCCAAGGGTGCCACGCTCAGTCATCGCAATATTCTGAACAACGGATTTTTCGTCGGCGAGCTCTGCCACTACACCGCCGAGGACCGCGTGTGTATTCCGGTGCCGTTCTATCACTGCTTCGGCATGGTGATGGGCAATCTCGCGTGCACCTCGCACGGTGCGGCGATGGTGATTCCGGGCCCCTCGTTCGATCCGGTCGCGACGTTGACGGCGGTCGCATCCGAGAAGTGCACGTCGCTCTACGGCGTCCCGACGATGTTCATCGCCGAGCTGGCTCTCGAGAACTTCGGAGATTTCGAGCTCGGCAGTCTGCGTACCGGCATCATGGCCGGGTCGCCGTGTCCCACCGAGGTGATGAAGCAGGTGATCGAGCGGATGGGGATGGCGGAGGTGTCGATCTGCTACGGCATGACCGAGACCTCGCCGGTGTCGCTGCAGACCCGGAGCGACGACTCCATCGAACAGCGGGTGTCCACCGTCGGACGTGTCGGCCCGCATCTCGAAGTCAAGATCGTCGACCCGGTTCTGGGCCACGCAGTGCCGCGCGGAGACGCGGGCGAGCTGTGCACCCGCGGCTATTCGGTGATGCTGGGATATTGGGAACAGCCGGAGAAGACGGCGGAAGCCATCGACGACGAGCGGTGGATGCACACCGGCGACATCGGGGTGATGGATCAGGACGGCTACGTGGCGATCACCGGACGGATCAAGGACATGGTGATTCGCGGCGGCGAGAACGTGTATCCGCGTGAAGTGGAGGAGTTCCTCTATACCCACCCCGACATCCTCGACGCGCAGGTGATCGGTGTGCCCGATGCGAAGTACGGTGAGGAGCTCATGGTGTGGATCAGGATGAGAGACGGTGCTGCGCCGCTCGATTCGGTTGCCGTGCGCGCGTTCTGCGATGGACGGCTCGCGCACTACAAGATCCCGCGGTACGTACACGTGGTCGACGAGTTCCCGATGACGGTGACCGGCAAGGTACGCAAGGTCGAGATGCGAGAACGCTCGCTGGGATTGATCTGAGAACGGCCGTCGGGCTGACATACTCGCTTCCATGATCAGTGCGCTGTGGACGCCGACGGATGCCGATGTCGCCGAAGCCAGGGTGACCGAGTTCGCGCGGTTCGTCGAGCAACGTCACGACGTGACGCTGCCGGACTACGCGAGTTTGTGGCGGTGGTCGATCGGCGAGCTGGAATCGTTCTGGCGGGCGGTGTGGGACTTCTTCGAGATTCGCTCGGCCACCGAGCCGACGACCGTGCTCGAAGAGCGCGGTATGCCCGGTGCACGGTGGTTTCCGGGCACAGAGCTGAACTACGTGGACCAGGTGATCCGACACGCTCGATCCGATCGCCCGGCGATCGTCCATGCTCGTGAGGACGGTTCGACGCGGATCGTGACGTGGGACGACATGATCGATCAGGCCGGCGCTTTGGCAGGGACGCTCGCCGACAATGGAGTCCGGCGCGGCGATCGCGTCGTCGGGTATCTGCCGAACATTCCCGAGGCGGTGATCGCATTTCTCGCGACTGCGAGCCTGGGTGCAGTGTGGTCTGCGTGCGGGCAGGACTACTCGGCATCGGCTGCCCTCGACCGTCTGGGACAGCTCGAACCGGTGGCACTGATCACCGCCTCCGGGTACACCTACGGAGGGAAGTTCCGAGACAAGTCCGCCGATGCCGGCGTGCTCGCAGAGGGGATTCCGACGCTGCGGACCGTGGTGATGATCGGCGAACCGTCGGGAAATGCATCGAGTTGGTCCGACGCAACTGCTGATCGCCGCGAATTGACACCGGTGGCAGTGCCTTTCGATCACCCGTTGTGGGTCGTGTTCTCCTCGGGCACCACGGGGCTGCCCAAAGGAATCGTGCACGGCCACGGAGGGGTGGTGCTCGAACACCTCAAATCCATTGCGCTGCAATCCGACCTGGGGGCCGAGGATGTGTTCTTCTGGTACACCAGCCCGAGCTGGATGATGTGGAATTTCCAGATCGCCGGACTGCTGACCGGTGCCACGATCGTGTGCGCAGACGGAAACCCGGCGTTCCCGCGGCCGGATGCACTGTGGGACATCGCCGCCAGGCTGGGTGTGACCTACCTCGGTACGAGTCCCGGCTACGTGCTCGCGTGTATCAAGGCCGATACTCGTCCGGGCACCGATCATGACTTGTCGGCATTGCGAGGCATAGGTATCACCGGGTCCGCTATGCCTGCATCGTCGTCGATCTGGTTGTCGGAGAACATCGGCGCGCAGGTGCCGGTCTTCTCCATCTCGGGCGGTACCGACGTGGTGTCCGCTTTTGCCGGGGGAGCGCGGACCGCGCCGGTCTGGCCGGGGGAGCTGTCGGTGCCGTTCCTCGGCGTCGCCCTCGAGGCGTACGACGAGACCGGTGGATCGGTGCAGGGGACGGTCGGTGAACTGGTTGTCACCGAGCCGATGCCGTCGATGCCGCTGTACTTCTGGAACGACACCGATGGCACGCGATACCGGGAGGCCTACTTCGACGCCTACCCGGGAATCTGGCGTCACGGCGACTGGATCACGATGACCGATCACGGCAGTGTTCTCGTACACGGCCGCTCCGATTCGACACTCAACCGCAATGGAATTCGTATGGGGAGCGCCGATATCTACCAGGCTGTCGAATCACTGGACGAGATCACCGAAGCTCTCGTGCTCGGCATCGAGCTACCCGACGGCGGCTACTGGATGCCACTGTTCGTCGTGGTCCCGGACGGGCTGACCGACGAGCTTCGCGAACGCATCGAATCCGCCATCAGAACACAGGCGTCGCCCCGGCACGTCCCCGACGACATCATCGCCGCGCCGGCCGTACCGCACACCCGGACCGGGAAGAAGCTCGAGGTGCCGCTCAAGCGGATTTTCCAAGGTGCCGATACTGCAGGCACTCTCGATGCCAGTGCGGTCGACGATCCCCAGGCTCTCCAGTGGTTCGTCGACCGTGCGGCCGAGGATCAGCGAGTCCAGCGCGCGAGATAGGCCTTCTCCTCCGGTGCAATTCGGCGCAGGGTCTCGGCACCGACGTCGACCATCGCCATCCGGGTGGTCGCCACCACCGCAGGCGGTGAATCGGGCGCAGCACCCGCCGCCCGCACCTCGTACCCGATGGTGAAGTCGACCGCACGTACCTTCTCGAACCACAGCGTGACGTCGAGCGGGCCGTGCGAGTGCCGAAGCGGCTTCTTGTACGCGATGGCCACATTCGCGATCAGCGCACTCTTGATCAGAGACTCGTTGGCCTCGCCCTCGCTGAGCAACCACTCGATGCGCGCCTCTTCGAGGAGGGTGACCATGCGCGCGTGATTGATGTGTGCGAAGGCGTCCATGTCCGACCATCGCACTGTCACGGTTGCGTGGTATCCGACGGGACCGGTCGGCTCTGTCTGCATCGCAACAGGCTCTGTTTTCATTGCTAGAGGATGGCATGCGCGCAGGGGAGGCCAACGCTCTAGAGTCCCAGGAGTGATTATCGGCAACGTCGCACTGGATGGTTCGGGCGTACTCTTCGACATCGAACTGGCGGGCTCGGTCATCGCGTCGATCACCCCGGCCGGGCAACGACGCCGTCCCGGCGACGAGGTGCTCGACGGCGGTGGTGGGGTTGCCCTACCGGGTTCGTGGACAGTCACGTACATCTGACGCAATGGGCGGCGGCGCGGCGGCGAATCGACGTCGGGCCTGCGTCGTCGGCGGCCGATGCCGTCGCACTGGTGTACCCCTACGCGCGAACAGCAGGCGAATCGGTAGTACGCGCCAACGGCTTTCGTGACGCGCACTGGCCCGAGGAGCCGCACAAGGACCTGCTCGAAAATGCCCTGCCCGGGGCTCGCGTGGCGATGACGAGCATGGATCTGCACACGTTGTGGCTCAGTCCGGCGCTGCTCGCCGACCTGGGGATCGATCACCCCACCGGTGTCTTGCGCGACGTCGACGGACTCGAAGCGGTGATGGCGCTCGAAGCACAGGACGACCCGGCCGAACTCGATCGGGCCGTGCTCGACGCCACCGCCGCACTGGCGGTGCGCGGTGTCACCGGCGTCGTGGATTTCGAGTTCGCGGACAACCGGAGCGTCTGGGATCGACGCCTGTCGGCCGGTTCTCCTGCGGTGCGCGTCGACACGACGGTGTGGCCGCAATGGCTGGGCGAAGCACTCGATCGCGGCGAGCGCACCGGCGATGTCTCGGCACTCTCGGAACTGGTCCGGCGCGGCCCGCTCAAGGTGATGCTCGACGGTTCGCTCAACACCCGAACAGCGTGCTGCCACGATCGGTACCCGGGCATCGACGGCGACGACGCGTACGGTCTGCTGCTCGAGTCCCAGGAGGGTCTGTTCGAGCTCGTCTCTCGGGCGTCGCGCGGTGGCATCGTGCCGGCAATCCACGCCATCGGCGATCGAGCCAACGGCATCGCGCTCGATGCATTCGAGCGCGCCGGCTGCGGTGGTCGAATCGAACATGCGCAACAGGTGCTGCCCGAGGACATCGCGCGCTTCGCTGCGTTGGGCGTCGCGGCATCGGTGCAACCGCAGCACGCCATGGCCGATCGCGACATCGCCGAGGAGCTGTGGGCCGGACGGCGCTCGGTGGCCTACGGCTACGGAGCGCTGCACCGCAGCGGGGCGAGACTGCTCTTCGGTTCCGATGCTCCGGTCAGTCCGCCCGAACCATTGGCCGGAGTCGCAGCTGCGGTGTTCCGCACCGACGACGACCGACCTCCGTGGCATCCCGAGGAAGCCGTCCCGCTCGACGCGTCGCTGCGGGCCGCGAGTGGTGGTCGCGGGGCACTCCGAGTCGGGGACGCGGCGGATGTCGTGGTTCTCGTCGAGCACCCCGAGCATCGCTCGGTGAACGATCTGGCCGACACGGAGATCAGAGCAACGATCTGTGCCGGCGCGCTCACCCACGCCGCGGTATAGGGCTTCGCCCCTCGTGCGCCTTTTGCGC
>NZ_BAOX01000105.1:0-14701 GCF_000813105.1 Rhodococcus sp. BS-15
TCGGTCGGACCGAACCGATAGTCAAAACCAGCAAGATAAGTGCGACGCCGACGGGCACGTTGATCAGCAACGTCCAACGCCAATCGGTCAGGTCGACGATGATCCCGCCCCCGAGGACCCCGATAGCCCCGCCGCTGCCCGCTGCGGCCGCCCACCAGCCGAACGCCTTCGCCCGTTCCGGACCGGGGTCGAAGGTACGCGACAACAGCGCCAGACATGACGTACTCATCAGCGCTGCCCCGACACCTTGGGCCGCACGACCGACGATCAGCAGTTCGCTTGTCGGCGCTACGCCCGCCGCAAGGCTCGCGACCGTGAAAACCCCCACCCCCGCAACGAGAACTTCCCGCGAACCGTGGCGGTCCGAGAGTCGTCCGCAGAGCAACAGGAGTCCGGCAATCGGGATCGCAAACGCGTTGACCACCCACGGCAACGTGACGTCGGAGAACCCGAGATCGGCTTTCAGGTCCGGCAGGGCCACCGACAGAATCGAGCTGTCAAGCGTGACCATGAGCTGGGCAACGCAGCAAGCGACAAGCGTGGCGTGACGGCGCGGCACTTCAGCGACCCAGCTTCACGATCAGGTTGCCGCGGTGCGCGCCGGCCAACAGCTCATCGAGCGCCGAGACGGTGCGATCGAGGGTCCCCTCGAGCTGGGTATGGGGGAAAGTGAGCGTCCCATCGGCGAGCCACGGGATGTAGTGGCTGAACCAGGCTTGGACCTGCTCGGGCGTGTGCATCGTGGTGAAAGGCCGGATCTGGATCTCGCGGACGATTGCGGTCATGATGTCGAGCCGCGGGTGGCCACCATCGCCGCCGCCCACCTGCCCGGCGATAGCGCCGCAGAGCGCGAACCGTGCCCCAAAGGCCGCGTGCTGCACGGCAGTCTCGAACTGGGTCCCGCCGATCGTGTCGAAGAAGACCGAGATCCCCTCGGGAGCTAGCTCCCCCAGTCGAGCGTGGAGGTCCTCGTTCTTGTAGTCGACGGCCGCATCGAAGCCGAGCTCCTCGACGACGTAGCGGCACTTGTCGGGTCCGCCGGCCACCCCGATGACCGTCGCGGCACCGCGAGCTTTTGCGATCTGTCCAGCGACAGACCCCACTCCCCCGGCTGCACCGCTGACGACGACGATGTCGCCCTCACCGACCGCAGCTATGTCGACCATGCCGTGAAAGGACGTCACTCCCTGGTTGAGCAGGTACTCCGGTCCGGGGAAGGCCCCTTCCGGGATCGCGAAAACATCACCGGCCTTGATGACCGTGAGGTCCCTCCACCCCTGGCTGTGATAGACCAGCGCACCCACAGCAACGAGGTCGGCTCGCGACTCCACGACCCGGCCGACGGCTGAGCCGTAGAGCGGCTGGTCGATACCGAAAGCCGGTAGCGGAAGACCGGGATCGGCAAACATGAGGTCGGCGTTGACGGCGACGATCTGCTGAAACAGGTTCTCCACCAACACCTCACCCTCACCCAGCTCTCGCACACGCGCGGGGCGCACCTCCAGCAATGAGGACGGCGGCTGGCTGACATCAGTGCGATGCGCACGCAGGACGACCTCGGTTGGGTTGGCGACGGTCATGGCGGACTCCTCGGGTCTCGGCGACGAGCTCCCAGGTCGGAAGCTCAACTCGACCGTAGGAACACAAGAGGACACGGACTGTCCTCTCCGGGAGCCAAGATGGGTCACATGTCCGACACAGCCTCGCGCACCATGGAGCTTCTCAGCCGCCTCCAAGGCCACCAGCCCCGCACCGCCGAGCGGCTCGCGGCCGACATGGGAGTCACGACACGCACAGTGCGTCGCGACATCGCCCGCCTCCGCGACCTCGGCTACCCCCGTCGACACCCTTCGCGGCCCCGACGGCGGCTACCGACTCGAGCCCGGCGCCGTGCTCCCGCCGATCTTCCTCACCCTCGACGAGGCCATCGCCACTTCACTTGCCTTGCAGGACAACGACGATGACAATGAGGACGACCTGCGACGCAGCAGCCTGACCAAGATCCACGCTTCGGTGCCCGCCCGCATCCGCTGGCTCACCCAGGCCGTCGCGGCCGCCACCCACACACTAGTGGTCGACCGTGTCCTCAGGACCGACGCACACCCGGTTCCCGTCGCCATCCTGGGCGAACTCGCCAACGCCTGCACCCGGCGGGTACGCATCGAGATCGACTACACCGACTACCACGGGACCACCACCGTCCGACGCGTCGAGCCCGACCGGATCGTGCACGCCACCCGTCGCTGGTACCTCGTCGGCTACGACCTCGACCGAGCCGATTGGCGAACCTTCCGCATCGACCGCATCGCGACCCTCCGCACGAACGGGACCGGCTCGACACCACGCCCGCTCCCGGATCCGGACATGGACCAATGGGTCACCGAGCAGCTGGCCGCCGGGTGGCAACAAGTGCGCGCCACCGTCCGCGCCCACGCACCCGCCGAGGCAGTTCAGCACTGGATAGCACCCGCCTGGGGCACGGTCACCCCCGAGACCAGCTCAACCAGCCTGCTCTACGTCGGAGCCGACACTCACGACGCGATCGCCCGGTGGCTACTCCTCCTGGACACCGACATCACCGTGATCGAGCCACCAGAACTTGCCGACTCGTTCCACACCCTCGCCACCCGCGCATTCCGCGCAGCCACCCGCGACGCCTGACCATCACCCCCGCGCGGATGGGTCTCACCCTAATCTCAAACCCTGGCCGCTTGAATGGCTCTAGGGTTTCCAACCGCGGCACTGCTGACTACCGGCAAAGCAATTCCTCAGCAGGCCGCTGCCAACCGCACAAGCAGGGCCGTCCGAAGCTGCCGAGTAACGGGGCGGAGCAAGGCTTCGAGTCATCCTGGAGGCGTCATTCATCCGAAATTACGAAGCGTTCCCTCAATGTCGCGATGAATCCTTCGTATCCGTCCATACCGAATGTGTCCAGGCCCCACATGTAGGTCTCCAGGGCGCGATGCAACAAGTCATAGGCGACCGGCTCGTAGAATCCGGCCAGGGTCTTCACGGCCTCGTATTGCTGTAGCGACTCAAGCCTGGACGGTACGCCGGGAACGATCCGTTTCGGGATGGCCGGATCCCACTTCACACGTTCGGCCAGATCGAAATAGTCCTCGTCGAGGCGGCGCTGCGCAATCGCACGATTTGCCCACTCGTTGACCCAAGGGTAGTTGTCGAGCCCGCTGACCGCGAAACATGTTCTGATACAGAATGTCTTGAACTCGTCCAGCGTCTCGTCGTCCTGCTGTGCGAGCCAGTCGACCAGAGGTCGGTCGAGGAAGGCCAGCGCCTTCGCATACGTTTGGCCGGTGAGCTTGCCCTCGAGCGGCCGACCACCATAAGCCAGCTTCAGCGCCCTAACAGCGCGGCCGAGATCTGACTCGGGGTCGACCTTTCGAGTGACACCGTTCTCGTCGCGGACGTAGATCATCGTCCTGTCCGGCCACAGTTCCGTGTCATTCGACGGTTCGTCGGACCACGCCCTGTCCGTCTTCTTCAGCGTTGTCACCACAGGTGGCTCGGCGAGGTCATCGCGGCGTGTGGGCCAGAATTGGAACAGGTAATCCTCGACCGGCTCAGTCACCTCCTGCGAGGTCGACGTGTCGCGGCCACGTGCATGGGCGCGAACACGGTAGGCCCCAGCGGGGATCTGCCCCAAGCCTTCCGAAGGACGCCCATCCAGTGAACGCACTTCGATCGCGGCCGACGCGGCGATGACCGATTCTTCGACCACCTCCCACTCGTCGTACTCGGCGGCGGGCTCTGCCTGCCGCACCTGCACAGTTACGTGAGCAGGACCGTAGGACACGCCCGTGTACGTAGCCAGAAATCCCGGACCAACTTCGATCAACGTGCCCTTCGCCTGCACATCGAGAGTGTCCGTGTCGTCGTTCGCGACAACGAATTGATCGTGATCGACCTCGACGATTCCCGAGGTTTGCAGAACAGGTTCAGTATCTCCGGCCACGGAGACGACCCTAGCGTCAGCTTCACGCATCGGCTTGCGGGATGCGGAGCAATACGACCAGTTCTGATATGCAGGGATACCAGCAAACCTCTGCATATTGTTCTGTTGCAATGCTTTTCGCCTGTAGTCGTCAAGGACGACGTCTCCGAACAGCACGAATCGTCACAGTTAACCAGGTGACGGCTATCGGTCAGTTGAGGCGATCAGCCGCGGGAGGTAGTGCTGCGACGAGAGTGTGCAACGCAGTGTCGGTTCCATCGATTGCGAGACTGCCGGTGGCCAATGCGTCAGCTGTAGCAAGGCGGCCCGCGACCACACCAGCGACGGTTCCCGAATCGCCGATGACCGCGGCGTCGGCACCACCGGGCGCGAGGCCTCGGGTCACTGTGGTCGATGTGCCGACGTGGGTGATGTGGACACTTTCCCCGTCGATCGTGAAGTCGTACACCCCACGCCCTTGCGGCTCACTGGTTGCGATGAGCCTGGCGAACACGGTCAGACTCCACTCCGGCTGAAAGCGTCGGTCCGGGGTTCGTTCCGATTCGAGCTGGTGGCGGGCTCCCCAGATTGCCAGCGGCACCAGGGCATCGGCGAGTTCCCACCCCACTGCAGTGAGTTCGTAGACCGTCGACGCGGCCGGAGGTGGAAGATCCCGCCGCGTGATCACCCCGTCTGCTTCGAGTTGTTTGACGCGCTCCGCGAGCAGGCTCGTACCGATGCCGTGCAGCGATGCCGCCAGGTCGGTGTAGCGCTTCGGCCCCGCCATCAGGTCCCGGACGATCAGCAGAGTCCATCGCTCTCCGACGGCATCCAGCGCACCGGCCAACCCGCAGAACTGTTGATAGCTGCGCCGCGTCATACATCCAGCGTACATAACCGAAGCGGTAAGAACGAATTTGGTATTGTGCACTTCTAAATCTTATGTAACAGTCGTCCACGGATCCCCTGTCGAAAGGACATCTGATGGCAACTACCGAAGCGCGGAACTTCGTCGACACTTTCATCGACTTCTGGGCTGCTCCGTCGTCCGCGAGGCTGACCGAAATCTTGCGTGACGATGTCGTCCTCATTCAGCCACTCAGCAGGCGCTTGGACGGAATCCGTTCTGCTCAATGCGAGTTCGACAGTTTATGGGGTTGGATCCCGGACCTGCGGGCCGAGGTCGTCCGCTGGCACGGGGACGCCGAGGTGGTGTTCATCGAGCTGCGATTGCATGCGACCTGGGGTGGGCAACGCATCGAGTGGCCGTGCGTGGACCGGCTGGTTTTACGCGACGGAAGAGCCGTGGAACGTCATGCTTTCTTCGACCCGCTACCGCTGGTGTTGACGCTGCTTCGACACCCGTCGGTGTGGCCGTCGTGGTGGCGATCGGGCGGGTCCCGTCCTTGGCGATACGGGCACACATCGCCGTACGCGGTCGCTCGGTCAGCGCGTGGGAGCGCATCGTGAGAGTTCTCGTTGTCGGTGCCAGCGGATACAACGGCAGCCGTATCGCGGCTCACCTACGAGAGCAGGGACATTGGGTGCGTGGGTTCGTCCGCGACCCCGCCCGCGCTCCCGCCGGATTGGACCACGTCGTTGTCGGAGACGTCGCCACCGGAGTCGGACTGTCGGAGGCGCTCACGAGTATCGATGTCGCCTACTACTTCGTGCATTCTTTGGATTCGACCGACCAGGACGATCGGGATCTCACCGCAGCCCGCCACTTCGCGCACGCCGCGAACTCGGCGGCATTGCCTCGCGGCGTTTTCTTCAGCACCCTCCCCGCCCCCAACGGTGCTCCTGCACCGCGTTACCAACGCAACCGCCTCGCCGTCGAGCAGGAACTCCTCACTGTGCTCGGGATGATCGTCGTTCGCGCCGGAATGGTCCTCGGCGATCAGTCACGAGGACTGCGGCCCTATCTGCAACTCATCCGGCGCGCTCCCCTGATCCCGATGGGCCCGTGGCGTAGACATCGCATGGCTGTCGTCGACAGCGCCACCACCACCGCATGTTTGGTCCACGCCGGCACCACCACCGAACAGATCGGCCGCACCGTCGACATCCCAGCGTCGGGCGAACCCACACATGAGCAGCTCGTGCACGTGATCATGGACGCCCTGAACGTGCACAGACCGATCGTTCGAGTCCCGTGGAGTACACCCACACTCGACGCGTTCCTCGCCTCGCGCTTCACCGATGACTCGTTTCACTTCAGCCGACATCTCGCCAGCATCAACCGATTCGACTACGTCGTCGACTCCACGCGCACAAAGCCGTTCGCGCACATCACCCCCCTCCCCCTGCAGGCTGCTCTAAAGATGGCAGTCGACAACCACCCCACCGATCAAAACAGCCGGTGATGACCACCAGCGTCGCGACCCGCAGCAGCTGAACCCCACCGAACGAAGGAACACCGATGACCAACACCGGACCGCAACCTCTCGATGGACATGCGTTCGCCGCCAACGCCGAACGCATCACAAACACCGCAGCGATTCACGAATGGACAGCCCTGTACGCCCCAGACGCCACCGCCGAATGGGTCATCGACGGAGCCCGACAACACTTAGTAGGTCGAACCGCCATTAACGCCGCAGCAACCGAACTCGCTACCCGCTGGCGAACGCAACACCTACGCGTAACGAAGACTGTGCAGTGCGCGGATGCCACCACGATCGCGCTCACCTGGACCGGGGGCTTTCACAACGAACTCAACCAAGCCGGTGACGAAATATGGACGTTCCGAGATGGACTGGTCACCCACCATACGATGCACGCCCACCTCGACGTCCGCGACCGCACCTCGATCCTCGCCCGCCTACGCCTCGCCCTAACCGCACCGCGTATCGTCCTCGCCCTCACTTGGCAACGGGCTCACAGGACAGTAACAGCGGACTGACCGTCCAAACCTGACGGTCTACGGTCTCTCACACGCAGGGGCACGGGGCAATACGACGAGTTTCGATATGCAGGGTTACCAGTGGAAGCCGGAAGCGGCTGCTAGACAACGGTTTAGAGCGGCGGAGTGAGTCCTGGCGAGTCCGGGTTCATTACGCTTCGGGAATCGGGACGTGGATGCTGAGATAAGTGGACTGGCGCAGCAAGTCGAGTGTGATCGGGATTCCGGTGAGGGCTTCAGCGAGGGCGAACGCTGCTTGATCGTGTGGGAGGTCGAGCCAGCTGTCGTCTCCATAGGCCCAGTCGTCGGGGTTGAGGGCGAAGCCGCCGATGGACTGCATCAGAGGAACCAGCACGTCGGGATGGGTACCACCGCGGCCGCTCGGCTGGAACGGTTCGAAGTCCGTTGCGACCTCGCCATTGACGTACCAGTGAAAGTTCGTGACGCCATGGCCACCCCGGTAGTGGCTCACTGCTGTCCGGCCGGCCGAGACCGGCCCCATGACCGGAGGCTGACGCCGACGTAGCCGTTGGGTTCGAACATGACCACACCGTTCTCAACCGCGAGGAGACCAACGCCGCCGGAGGCGTTGAAGATGTCCAGACCGCGGTCTTCGAGGGTCGGGTAGTCGCACTCGCCCACGATCGTGGGTGAGACGGGTAGCAGCTCGACGAGCTCGGCGATGGTGAGTTGCGGCATCAGGGTCAGGCAGTACGCGGAGAACATGTAGCCGTTGGCGTCACTGTCGTCGACCCAATCGAAGGCGTGTAGGTCCGGCGCGCCTCCCCGCAGGTGGTCGACGATGGACTGTGGGCCGGCGATCTCGGCACTGGGCTCGTGCGCGGATCCGGGTGGGTGCTGTGAGCTCACCGCGACGACGCTACGGCCAACGTCGAGACCTGGGAAGCAGCAACGTCCCGGCGCAGCCTGGCAGACACCGATCGGCGAACGGCTTGGATGCACAGCGAGCCTCAACCAGTCGCCCGACTGTGCGGAGGCTACGGCTAGCTGAGCCGGTGACTAGCTTGCGTCTATGCAGTTACCTGGTCTGGATCCTCAACAAGCACGAGCGTTCATATACGAAACGAACGCCACCCGGAATACCCTCGCTTGCGCACTGCGCCTGCTGTCGACCGATGCCCTGACCGAAAACACCCGTGACCCCATCATGGTGCTCCTGTCTGCGGGCCTCGAGCGTTTACACAAGCTCACGTTGGGAGTGATTGCGATCGATGACACGGGCCACTGGGGTAACAGCAAGTCACACGGCCACCGGGTGGAGGAAATGCACCATCGCCTGCTGGCCGACATCGACCGTCGCGCGGCGGACCGCCCCCACGTCAAAGCGCTCGTAATGGCGACGCGCTCGGATCTCGTCTTACCCGCGATAATCAACTGTGCGGACAGCTTCGCCTGGGAAGGTCGCTACTCCTACCTCGACGCCCTCGCAACCACCCAAACCCGCGCTACGAATCCCGAGACCGCCTGGCGCGCTATCGAAGACGCGGCCTCCGTGTATCGCGACGTTGCTGAACAACAGATACAGGCCGGACAGGCGCCGTCCGACAACCAGAAGTGGAGTGCTGCCAGAGTGACTCGGAACGCGGCGATCACCAGGAGTGTGACCACACTATGGGATCTCGTTGCAGCCGGAGGCGAGGACGGTCTTTACGGCGAACTCGGCCGAATTCTTAGCAGTGAGATCAACCGCCGCAACGTTGGCCGCCAGGTGTAACTTGACGCTTTACCTAGATCCGGGCAGGCGACAGCAGCGTTGAACGGGTCACCGACGTCGCTTAACTGGCTCCCCCAACAAATCCAGCACTCCAATAATTTAGAGTATGTAAGTTGATGTTTGATTCGTCTGTCTCACAACAATTTACGGTTGGCCAGCGAGGCCGACGGCCATCAACGCATTCGATCCCGTCGGCACCAACCCGGCCGCCTAGCGAGCACTGTCATGTCTGATGTTTGGAGGTGGTAACCCTCGCGGTAGTAGCACTGTTGTTGCGAGGAGGCCGCTGCGCCCGTCCATGGCGGACAGGTCGCCTATTGCGGCACTGAAGTCATCGCGCCGCCCCCCTTCCCTCCCACTGGGTCCAATCGGCAGGTGACGGGCTCGTCAGGGCTGCGGAAACGCCTCCTGAATTCGATCTGTTCGTCACGCCGCAACTACGCGACCGACCAGGACCACGTGGGGCTGCGGACGAACCACGACGGAGGACATTTTCAGGACGGATCCGCGTTGCGCGCACCCCACAGCAACCCCCGCCATGGCTTTTCCCAATCGGGCGATTTCTGCAGAATACGCACTCAGGCCAGGCAAGGCGGTTCTGGCGCGCGCCGGCAGCGAAGAAGCACTAGAAATCTGAGATTGCTGCAGAGACCACCGACCGCCACAATCAACCCCCCGAAAGAAGAAATCGGGGTGCGGCGGTTCGCAGATGTGTCGCATCGGAGTCGCAGAGATATCGCATCACGTATCGCATGCCCGTTACTGATGGAACCGCACGGCAATCGGGGCCTCGTACTTTTGAAATGACCGTTGCCGCGTTGGTGGCACCATTACCTGCATGAGTACGCAACCTGATACACCGGATGTTGACCCCGATGTCGCCGTCGAGATCTCCACGATGTCGGCGACCCAGACGCGCGAAACGATGCTCTCGTGGACACGTCGCGGGTACTCGGTCAACCGGTCCATCCTCGTCCAACAACCGGACCCGGACAAGCCCCGCGAGAGCACTGTTGGCCGTCTGACCCGAGACCGTCATCACCGCGCACTGGTGCTCTATTTGCTTGTTCTGGCGTGGTGGCCGTGGTTGCACGATCGCAAGACTCCTCTCGACTCCGAGGTGTGGATTCGGGCGCTGACCGCAGAAGGACCAGGAACCGCCAACGCCCTCACGTGGTCCGCCTCCACGCTTTCCCGCACGTGGGGGGTCCTCAAGCAATACGGACTCATCCAATCAGAGCGTGAGGGTCGACTGACGCGGGTCAAGCCTCGGCGCGAAGACGGCCTGCAGGACTACCAGTTCCCGGCCGGGGAACGGGACTGGTTCAACCGGTACTTCACACTTCCCGATGAGTTCTGGACCAGGCAATACTTCGCCACCCTCAGCCCCGCCGCCCTCGCGGTCCTGCTGATCGTGCTGAAGGAAACCATCAAGAAGCCCGACGTCGAACTCCTTCGAGAACGGATGTCGGAGTGGTACGGGATCTCGGGCAAAACGGTGACTAAGGGAATCCAAGAGCTCATCGACTGCGAACTGCTCGACCCCCGGATCGAACGAGTACCCGATGCGGCCGCGAAGTACGGGGTCACCGACCACTACTACTACGGACTCAAGGGTCCGTTCAACACCGAGGAACGGAAAGCCCGTCGCAAGACCGCCAACCGTAAGCGTCTGGCGGCCGAACGCAAAAAGGCCAAAGCGGCTGCGCCCAAGGAGAAATCATGAGTATCACTGATCGGCCGCCACGGCGCTACCTCTGGTCGAAGCATGCGTGGAAGACGGTGCGGAAGGCCATGCGGTCCACCTCGGATACCGTCCGCCTCGTGGTCATCCTCTCGATGATGATCCTGTTACCTTCCGGGGTCAGCGTGTTGACGGTGGTAGTGGTCCGGGCGGCGCTGTTCTAGGCAGGGTGCGGCAGCGTGCGTACCAGCTATTTCCGGCATTTGCTGATGGGCGATCTCCTAGGACACGGTCGCGGAGGGGCAGGTGTGCCGAAAGGTCAGGAGTGCCACCGCGGTACGGCCCACTCCGGGGGATCATGTAGACCTGCCCACCTACTCTGCGGACTAGCACCCCGCAGCATCATCACCATCGCAGCATGATCGTCGAGTTGGGACAACAAGCCGGCGTCGTAACCAACCGGAGCGCGGGGCGGCACCTGGAACTGCTCAGCAAGTTCGTCACCGGGGCGCTCGAACACCACGGCATGTGAAGCGGCAGCAATCTCCAAGTTCACTGAGTACGTCTCGCGTTCGTCGAGGACGTACCCACCGCGTGAACCCCGCCCAGGCAGCATGAACATCACCAACAGCCGCGTCGGGTTGAGCGGATACATCACCACGGAGCTAAAAGTGACACCACCAAAGCCGCGAGGAAAGTTGCCACCACCGACGAGCACCACAGGGTCATCGCAAGTGAGCAGTGGCCCATTGGTCTCAACAACGGCCCATTCACGCCGAAACAGCGAGCCTGCAACGACGTTGCGCACATCGAGAAGCATCAGATTGAGCGCTTCGCGCTTAGGGTCTTTCTCGGTCCGGTCGATCATCGCCTGAAACTCCGTGTCCGACATGCCGGGGTAGAACGGCCTCTTCGCTCGATCCAGAGCTTCGACAAGAACGAGAGCGCGCTCACGGTTGCTCGGAGTGCGCGTCATCTGAATGCCGAGGAACACCGACAGATCTCGCTTGAGATTGACGTCGGTCACAACACCGAGACCGTGTCGCTCAAGCTCCGCCAGGTGCCGTTCCGACTCCCCCTCGATTCGAGACAGGTGTTTCTCGATCCATCGCAACGGCGGGCCCATCGTGCTGTCGTCTGGTGGCAAGCTGTAGAGGTTTCTCCGCTTCCCGATCTCCTTGGAAGGCTGCGGCACCAGAGGTGGTTGCCGCCGGTCCACGACGGTCATTTGCACGAGGCCATCGACCGCCCACCGGCGTAGATACAGCTGCGGTACGTAGTGCTGGTTTTTCGTCTTCTCCAGCTCACCCAGTCGTCTGGACTCCTCGACGAAGTTCTGTGCCAACCAACGATGTTCGAACTCAAGCAAAAAACACCTGCCGCTCCTCACCTTTTGGAATTGCAGGTCTCATCAATACGACCAGTCTTGAAATGCAGGGTTACCAGTAAACCTCTGTATGTTCTGTGTGGCAACATCTTTCGATGATTCGCTGACGCCGTAACCAGTCGGCGCTTCCGATTGCCTTGTTAAGCAGGAGGTGTGTGGCCGACGCATTGTCTGTCGGCGATCGAGTGGACCGGATCGTTGCCACAAACCGAGGAACCCCCGCAGGCGCACGCCGAGGTAAAAGGCACTGGACGATGCGGGTTCTATGTCACCGGTCGGAAAACTGGGCGTCAGAAAAACTGGGCGTCACCAGTAAAGTGCGGTACATTACTGCGGCACTGCGCCTCTCATCGAGAGATGATCGAGGACCTTCAGTGACTGCCCGTGATTGCACACCGATTGGGGTTGCTCCTCGTCTCGGCCGCCACTCGACTCGGCGACGTTAAGAGTCTGTAGTGTGGTGGTCATGACGAGTCCCGAATCGGACAGAGCGGGGGCTAACGGTCACGCCGTCAGCCCCCTGAAACTCTGAGGTTCTAGCCTCCCCTCCGACGCCTACGTGTGGTGGGTGATCGAGCGACTCTCGGGTTGGCCTGGTGACGAGACGCCCTCTGTCCGTTCTCACCTCGGAGTTACTCGATGCCTTTCGCTCTCTACCTGCTTGCTCTTGCTGTTTTCGTCATGGGCACGTCGGAATTCATGCTCGCGGGCCTGGTCCCAGCGATCGCCGACAGCCTCGCCGTATCGGTCGGTTCCGCCGGCTACTCACCTCGGCTTTCGCGGTCGGGATGGTTCTCGGTGCGCCCGTCATGGCTGCGTTCGCGCGCCGGTGGCCCGCGCGCGCCACGCTCGTAGGATGCGTGGTGATCTTCGCGGTGTGCCACATCGTTGCGGCGCTCACGCCCGCCTTCTCCGTGCTGTTCGCTACTCGTGTTGTCGCTGCCGTCGCGAACGCCGGGTTCTTGGCGGTTGCGCTGAGCACCGCGACCCGTCTGGTTACACCGGATCAGAAGGGCCGCGCGTTGGCAGTGCTGCTGTCCGGCACGACGATTGCGACCGTCGCCGGTGTCCCTGCGGGAGCACTGGTCGGCACTGCACTGGTTGGCGGGCCACTTTCTGGGCAGTGGCACTGCTGTGTATACCGGCAGCAGTGGGGATCGCCATCGGCATTCATGGCAACCAGCTAACCGTGTCGGACGGGACTGACCGTGACCATTCTCTGATGACCGAGCTGGCTCAGCTTCGAGCGCCTCGCCTGCTTGTCGTGATGCTGCTCGGAGCGCTCGTCAACGGCGGAACCTTCGCCGCATTCACCTACCTCGCACCCGTCGTCACCGAGACCGCCGGCCTGAGCGCGGCGTGGGTGCCTGCGGCGCTGGTGCTGTTCGGCACAGGTTCCTTCCTCGGAGTCGTTGCGGCGGGACGTATTTCCGACACCCGCCCCCGATTGCTCCTAGGGGTCTTCGCACCCGCTCTATTCTTGGGTTGGGTTGCTCTCGCAGTGCTCGCTGCACACCCTGCGCTGCTACTGATCCTCGTGTTCACCCAAGGCATTCTTGCTTTCGCGGTGGGAAGCACGTTGATCGCGCGGGTGCTATATGTGGCGTCCTCCGCGCCGACGATGGGCGGTTCCTACGCGACAGTCGCTCTGAACATCGGTGCTGCTGCAGGACCTGCCCTCGGGGCGGCAGCACTGTCAGGTTCGGGCAACCTCGCCGCTGTGGGGGTCGCTGCAGCCCTGACCGGAACAGCACTGCTTGTACTCCTGCCCATGCTGCGGCAGATCACACCGCCGAATACGCGTGAGGTGACACCCAATCGTGAGTCGAGATGAGCGAACGATTCGGCTCATTGCGCGCATCTAGGTGGTTGGGAGGCGTTCTTTCGCCTCTCGATCAGCCTTGAGCCACTCACCATAAGAATGACGGCCGAGCGCCACCGCACCGGAGGGAATCAACACAGCTGTACCGGGCGATGGGTTGATCAGCAGGAGCGCAACTATCAGTACAGCGGAGACCACGCAATGCGTCGCGGCGACCATCATGAGTGGGTACGCCGCACGGCGTAGCCATAGTGCTCACTGGTGGACCGGCTGCACGGCCAACCGGTCGTGTACACGGGACCGGAGAGCGCGGAGTCGCCAGTCTCTCTGTGCGCCTGCCTTGAAATCAACCGATCGATCTACCGATAAACGCCCCATGTCAGGTGCACCGTCAAGATCCCTTGACTGACTTGGGGCACCGAACGTCACCGAGCCAGGCGCAATAAGGCAAGTCTTGATATGCAGGGTTGCCGGCAGGGTGAAAACTATTCTTGTGCAACGCATTCTGGATATAGTGCGGAATTCCGGCTCAGCAAGTGCGGCTACGCAGCAAGTGGGTGTCGGTCCGACGCGCGAACCTGGGCGCGTCCACGACGGTCCAGAACGTCGTGGGCCGCGGTCTGGCCGGGCTGGGAAGCGACGTACCATTGACACGGTGCCCTTGCGAGACGCCTTGCGGGGCATGTGCGGACGTATCGTGCTTCGCGGTGGCCGTCCGTCACTGTGGCCACTATCCGGGTCGCGAGGACCGAGATGCGGGTGTTCTCGGGTTGCGACGTGTTTCGACTGGCAGGGTAGAGAGTTGGTGAGGCAGGAGCAGGCGGGACTTGCGGCCCTGGTCTCCATGTCGACCCACGCATGTTGGTCATGACCCGCGCCGGCTCGATTGCGGCTTGTCGGTACAGAGAGGCCGATTGCCTCGTGCGCCGTCCGACGCAATGAACCGGGAGGTCATGCGGGTCCGGCCTCCATAACCTTCCGCGTCATCGCCAGGTCCGCTTGGGCGAGGTCATTATTTCGGTGTTCGTTCACTCCGAAGGGAAACCACGATGACCACAACCGACTCGACGTCCACGCCAGCCGTTGACTTCACCGCCGTCGTTGACAACTATCTGGACGTCTGGAACGCCGCCGACCCCGGCACGCGACTGACGCTGATGTCCAGCAGCTGGAGCGAAGACGCTTCCTACACGGACCCGCTTGCCGAGGTCTCCGG
>NZ_BAOX01000104.1:0-14771 GCF_000813105.1 Rhodococcus sp. BS-15
CGCAACGCGCGCGCGTTTGCCAGGTGCGCGCGAACTAGGCCCGGATCGATGGCGAATCCGAACGCCTCTGACGAATGCGCGCGCGTTTGTCGAAGTGCAACCGGATCAGTCGACGTCGATTCGACTCCGCGGCGGCCCGGCGGGCGCGCTTCTTCCACCTTCGCGCAGTGCGACCACAGTCCACCCTGCGCCCATGACGGACAGGACCAATACAGCTCCAATTGCGATCATGGACCAACAATGGACTGCTTTCACCCGGAATCACGCAGTCCAGTGTGCGAGAGTGGCATGCATGGACTCGTTCGACGCCTCCGCGATCTCGGCCCCGGATCTGGCCGCACGGATCGACCCATCGACGTTGCGGAACCGATCCGGCGGTCCGCTCTACCTCGAGATCGCCGACGAATTGCGACGGCTCATCGAGAACGGTGAGGTCTCGGCCCAGACGCGACTGCCTGCGGAGCGCGCGCTGTCGATCAGCTTGGACGTCAGCCGAGTCACGGTGGCATCGGCGTACCGGCATCTGCGCGAGGGCGGGTGGATCAGCGCCCAGCGAGGCTCCGGCACCTTCGTTTCCCCGACTGGTTCGATGCCGTCGTGGGGTTCGCTGGCCGGCGACCGGGAGACTGCGAATCTGGAATTCGTCAACGCATCGCCCTCCGCCTCGCCCCTGCTGTCCGAGGCGTACGGTGTTGCGGCAGAGAAGATTCGAGACCGTTTCACCTTGGGCGGATATGCCCCGTCCGGCCTGTTCGAGCTCCGCGAATCCATTGCCGCGTACTACCGAGGGCGTGGCGTACCGACCACCGCAGACAACATCCTCATCACCTCCGGTGCCACCGACGCCATCCACGCGGTGTTGGCCACCTTCACCGAGCCCGGGGCCCGCGTGTTGGTGGAGCACCCCACGTATCCGGGTGTCGTCGAACTCGTTCACTCTCTCGGTGGTCGTTGCATCCCGGTGCCGATCGATCCCGACAACACCGACGAGTTCGTGGCTGCAGCAGACAGGGCCGCACGCCAGAGTGCACCCACCCTGGCGTATTTCATGCCCGACTTCTCCAATCCGTCGGGTGCACGGCTCCCCCTGGGCACACGACGTCAACTGTCCGCCACCATGCATCGCCATGCCGTACTGACCATCGTCGACGAGGTGGCAGCAGATCTGTCCCTCGACGGCTCACCGGATATGGAACCGTTCGGAGCCGCCACTCCGGACGTTGCGACGGTGACAATCGGATCGACGAGCAAGACGGTGTGGGGAGGGTTGCGGGTCGGCTGGGTTCGAGCCGAAGCAGGTCTGTTGGCGAGAATCGCTGCAACCTATGCGCGACGCCAACTTTCGGTCTCCATTCTCGATCAGCTGGCCGCTACCGAATTACTGAGCCGATACGACGAGGTCCGTCGGGTACGCGCGGAGGCGTCGAGAATCGCCCGAGACCACATCGTCGCATTGATGCGTGATCATCTGCCGGACTGGCACTTTCGAGTACCGAACGGTGGTCTGGCGTTGTGGTGTTCTCTACCCGACGGCATTCGATCCAGCGATCTGGTCGCCGACGCCCAGTCGCAGGGTCTACTGCTGGCACCCGGACTGCGATTCGGAACGGGCTACGCCTTCGACGATCGTCAGCGCATACCCTTCACCCGCTCGCTTCCCGACATCACGTCTGCGGTCGAGATCCTCACTCGTCTGTCTTCGGAGCACACCCCGACGCCGGCCGTCGCGTCGAGCAGACCCACGGCGGTGGTGTGAGTGGCGGCGCCGCACCGTCTACCCCCTATCGCACGTCCAACCCCCGGCCCCGCAAACGCGCGCGCGTTTGCCAGACGCTCGCGAATTGGTCAGCTGTTCGCTAGCCGAATCGCGCGCACCTGACGAATGCGCGCGCGTTTGCGACGCCGACACCCAACCTCCGATGTCCGACGTCCTCAGCGCACCGACTTCTTCTCGTAGATCGCCATCGACCAGGCATACCCGATCATCGTGATCACCGCGCACCATCAGTGCGAGTGGCAGATTCGCGCCCAGCGGCTCCCCTGTCAACAGTCCACGCAGGGTTTCGACGAACGGTGTGAACGGTTGATAGTCGGCGAACCATCGCAGTCCCGACGGCATCGTGTCGGTCGGGACGAACCCGCTGCCCAAAAATGGCAAGAGCAGCAACAACATCGGCAGATTGCTCGCGGTCTCGACCGACTTCGACGCCATTCCCATCGCCACGGCCAGCCAACTGATGGCGAAGGCGATCAGAATCACCATTGCCGACACCGAAATCCATTGCACAGGGCTCGTATTCGGCCGAAAGCCCACAGCGATTCCTACTGCCAGTACGACCACCACTCCGAGAACGGCTTGCACGGTATTGCCGAGGACGTGGCCGGCGAGAACCGCGGCCCGCGAGATCGCCATCGTTCGGAACCGCGCGGTGATGCCTTCGGTCATATCCATTGCGACGGTGGTCGCAGTCCCACCGGCGGTGCCTGCGATCGTCATCGCGAAGATGCCCGGCATCACGTACGGCAGGTACGCGGCGCGTCCACCTTCCGGGTTCACACCAGGAAGCCCTGCCCCGAGCGTCCCTCCGAACACGAAGACGAACAACATCAGGAACACCACCGGTGCTCCGATGACGAATATCGTCAGACCTGGATACCGCACGATGTGCAGAAGACTTCGGCGCAGCATCGTGATCGAATCGCCCACTGTGTACGTCATCGCTGTGGTCACGATGCCTCCTTGTTGTCGGTCCGGCCTGTCAGTGCCATGAGCACGTCGTCGAGATCAGGGGTGTGAATGCTCAGATCCTCGGCCGCAACGCCCGCCGTATCGAGCCGGGCCAACACGGTCTGCAGGGTGTCGACGCTTCCGTCGGTCGGTACCGACAGCGCCAGGCCGTCAGTGTCGACCACCGCGCCGTCGAAGGCTCTGGTTGCGTTGCCGAGCGCTGCTGCGTCGGCGAAGCGAAGACGGATGTGACCGCCGGGCATGCGACGTTTCAGCTCGTCCGGGGTGCCGTCGGCGACGATCCGGCCGTCGTTCAGCACGGCTATTCTGTCGGCGAGTTCGTCTGCCTCGTCGAGATATTGGGTCGTGAGCAGCACCGTGGTGCCGTCGGCCACGAGGGATCGGACGATGTCCCACATGGTGCGTCGGCTCCGTGGGTCGAGACCGGTGGTCGGCTCGTCGAGGAAGATGACGCGTGGCGGTGCGACGAGAGTCATAGCAAGATCGAGCCGTCGCCGCATACCACCCGAATACGTGGACAACGGCTTTCGACCAGCCTCGACGAGGTCGAACTGCTCGAGCAGCTCTGCGACGCGCGGCTTGGAGCGTGACCCGAGATGACGCAGTCTGGCCATCAGCATCAGGTTTTCCTCACCGGTCAGGAGATTGTCCACCGCCGAGAACTGACCGGTGAGACCGATTGCTGCACGAACGCCGTCGGGATCACGGACGACGTCGCAGCCTGCGACTGTTGCCGAACCGCTTTCCGGCCGAACGAGAGTGGACAGAATATGGACCACCGTGGTCTTGCCTGCCCCGTTGGAGCCGAGCAGGGCGGTGACTGTGCCGACGTCGACGGTGAGGTCGACGCCGTCGAGTACACGTTTGTCGTCATAGGACTTTCGCAGTCCGCGGACATCGATTGCGGATGTTCTCATTGACTGTGCCTTCGCCTTCAGCTGTGCGGTGTATGACGGATGGCGATGTCGCCGTAACGCGTTCGAGCGCGAACAGTCACGCTCTCTTCTGTCTCGTCCGGTGCGCTTTCGGGCGTGAGTTCGTTGCGAACGTGCCCGTCTTTCGACGACAGATCGAGCCACGCGGGCACGCCGCGTCGCACACCGAGGGTGATCTGGCCGTATCCACTCTCGACTTGGATCGCACCACTACTGACTTCTTGAACAGTGATGCTGCCGTAGGCGGTCTTCGCACTCACTCCACCGAGTGATCTCTCGACATCGAGATCACCGTAGGAGAGCTTGGCATCGAGATCGGTGCCCGACTCCCGCACCATGATCGAGCCGTGCGACGCCTTGAGTGCCGCATCACCGACGACGGTGCCGATCCGAATCTGCCCATGGTCGGCGGTCATGTCCAGATTGCCCAACACAGTGCCGACGGTCGCGTTGCCGTGGCCCGCCCGCACCCACAGGTCCCCGGTGGTGTCGAGTTCGACCGGCCCCATCGAACTCTTGATCCGCACGGCCCCCAGGTCGCCGACCGCGCGTAGGCTCCCGGCCGCGACCTCGGCACTCAGACGAGATCCCTGCGGCAGTTCGACTTTCACCTCCACTGATTCGGTCGGCCCGAAGAAGCTGATGCGCGGCTTCGGACCGATGACGGTCAGGCGTTCACCGTCGAAGTCGACCTTGGTGTTCTCGGCCCCTTTACGATCGACGGCTTTGGACGGGTTGGTGGGTGCGACGGTCACGAGGGTGTCGGCGCGTTCAGACGCAACGACTTCGATGCTCCCGACCTGCAGATCGATGGCAAGGTCGATCGGCGTCGGGGTAGCGAATTCGGGCATGGCGAAGCCTCCTATGGGCATGGTTGTGACACTCTGCTCGGCGCAGAGTTACTGAAAAGCGTTGATAGACCGGACGATCAGCGCGCCCAGCCGGCGAAGTTGTCGCCGGTACGAACCGTGCGTTGCGCAGCACGACGCTGCTTGGGTTGAAGAGCAGCGGCGATGGCTCGCACCAACCAGGTGTTCACCGACATACCGTCCGACGCCGCGGCCTCGTCCACACGTGATTTGAGCGCGTCCGGCAGTCGAAGAGTGGTGCGGGATGTGCTCGTGTCGTCGAGTTCGGTGCTGGGAGGGGTTCGTTCGTCATCTTCCAGTTCCGAGACAGGTGCCGCCACGACGAATTCGATCTCACGTCCGCGGAGCCTGATGTCCACGGAACCAGGGGCAAGGTCGCGGTTGATGTCACCGACCGCGGCCGACAGCACGTCGAGCATCACCAGACGCGTTGCCGCATCCATCCCGTCGACGAGTCGTTCAGCAGCGGCGCGAGTGTTCTCGTTTCCGGTTGCTGCCGACTCGACCAACCGACGTTGGAGATCGTTGACGTACTGCCCGAGTTCCATGCATCAAGAGTGACACCACAATGGTGTCACGTCAAGGCCTAGTGGTGTCACTTGCTTCGACGAGCGCTTTCGCCCGACCCCCATACGGCCGATGCGCGCACGTATCGCCTGACCACCGATGGTGAACCGAACCGACAGAGTCCGGGTGGTACCGAGGGCGGCGGCTTTCGCAAACGCCCGACCCCCTGCGGTCAGGAGTCGGCTTCGACGATGCGCTTGATTGCCGCCAGGGTGCGCGGTATGCCATCGAGTGCTGCCTGGCTACGAGTGTCGATTTCCTTCTGCGCGTCGTCGCCGAATTTGCGGTGGAAGTGGGCGATGCCGTCGGGCAGGAAGTTCCAGATCTCGGTCAGGCGTGTGCCACCGTCCACCGACTCCAGGGTGTAGCCCCAGCGGACGAAGTTGTCGCCCACCACCCACGCGAATTCACGGCCGGGTTCGGCTGCAGCAACCGTCGACACGTTCTCCACGTGCGACCCGGCACCACGTTGCGTCCGGTGAACGTCGATCCGACGCCACCGCCGTCGGGTTCGTTCCACCAGCACTCCTGGCAGATCGGGCTCCATTCGCCCGTTCGGGTGACGTCGGAGACAACGGCGTACACGTCATCGACCGACGCAGCGACGACGATGGATTCGGAGAACTCGAGTGCAGTCATCTCACCATTGTCACCCTGGGCACAACGAAGCTGTGAGCAGACTCGCTGCCCACAGCAGAACAACTGGTGTGCAACCGAATTCGGATTCACACTCGAATCATGAGCGAATCGCCTCGAATGTTCCCGCCCGAACTCCGCAACCAACTTCTCCGTCATCGGGTTCTCATGCTCGACGGCGCCCTCGACGACGACAACGGCACCGTTCTCACCACTCATCTGCTGACGTTGGCGGCCGAGAATTCCTCCGCCGACATCGCCCTGTGGATTCACTCACCGGGAGGGTCGGTTCCTGCGATGCTCGCCATCCGGGACGTGATGCACCTCGTACCCTGCGATGTCTCGACGCTCGCACTCGGATTGGCCTGCAGCGCCGGCCAATTCCTACTGTCGTCGGGCACGCGCGGAAAGCGGTATGCCCTGCCGCATTCGCGAATACTGATGCATCAGGGGTCAGCCGGCATTGGTGGGTCGGCTGTCGAAGTGGAAGTACAGGCCAACGATCTGCGGCATACCCGAGATACGGTGCTCGGTCTCATCGCCGACGACACCGGGCAGACACGCGAGCAAATTTTCGACGACTCTCTGCACGATCGCTGGTTCACCGCGGAGGCTGCCCGCGAGTACGGGTTCGTCGACGCGATCGTCGACTCGTTCGATCAGGTCATGCCTGCGCGGCGAGTGTCGTTCGGCATGGAGTTGGCGCGATGAGCACGTACACGATTCCCAATGTCATCACGCGAGATTCGCGCGGCGAACGCGTCGTCGACGTCTATTCGCACTTGCTCAGTGAGCGCATCGTCTACCTCGGTACCGGTATCGACGCAGGAGTCGCCAACGCGATGATCGCGCAGCTACTGCACTTGGAGGCCGACTCCCCCGACCAGGAAATTTCGATGTACATCAACTGCGAGGGCGGTGATACCGCTGCCATGCTCGCCATCTACGACACGATGCAGTTCATCGGATCACCCGTCGCCACAACATGTGTGGGGCAAGCCGTTGCGGCAGGAGCTGTGCTGCTCGCGGCGGGCGCACCGGGGCGTCGTTCGGCGCTGACACACAGCAGGGTGGTGTTGCATCAGCCGGCTGCGCAGGGACGCGGCACCATCCCCGATCTGATTCTGGCTGCCGACGAGGTCGTGCGCGTCCGGGCCGAGATGGAAGCAATTCTCGCGAAGCACACGGGACGCGACGTCGAGAAACTCCGCCACGACACCGACCGCGATCTGGTGTTGACGGCACCGGCTGCCCGTGAGTACGGCGTCGTCGATCAGGTACTCGAAGGGCGTCAGGCAGCCATCAACGTCGCGTCGCCGCGTGACAGGTCGTGATGCGCTAGGCCTGATATCTCCGCCATCGACGTGCCCAGTGCACCGACGACGGCCGCGAGGATTTCACTCGACGGATCCTTGCGGCCGCGTTCGAGCTCCGAAAGGTATTGCGGTGCAATGCCGGCACGCGCCGCCGTCTCGGCAAGGGTGTCGCCGCGGCCATGCCTGCGCTCGCGCAACCGTCGGCCGACCACCTCACGCCACAACGGCTCCACGGCGCGCGCGGCTCGACGTTCATCGATTCGTATGACCTCGCCCATGATCGGAGCCTAGGCCTCGATTCCGTGAAGGGTCGTCGATTCTGTCAGAGCAGAGAGCCCGGTTTCACGAACGTCCTCGCAAAGCGCTTCTGCCAGGGCGTTTCCATGGCTCGATGCGAGTACTGTCGCCGGACGTAGTCGATGGCCGCACGACCGGGCACCCCGTCGAGCGCGACGAGACACGCCAGCGCTGTGCCCGTTCGCCCCACTCCGCCGGTACACGCGATCTCGACCCTCTCGGTTATACAGCGGCGCAGCACCTCTCGTAGTACGACCTCGAGTTCTGTCGAGCTGGACGGAAGCCAGAAATCCGGCCAGCGAACCCATCGACTGTCCCAGTCGAACCCTCCGGGATCCTTGCCCTGCAGGTAGACCCCGAGATCTGGCGAAGGTCCGTCAGGCATCGGGTCACGCAAGGCACGTCCACGAACTACGCTGCCCGACGGCAACTGCAGTGTGCCCGGGCTGTCTACGTCCCACACGTACTCGCCCTTCCCCGGGACCGACTCCCCCATGCTGTACCCACTCGTCTTCTGAAACTACCGATACTGCGGTATCGTCCACTCCACCAAACCGAAACACTCACCGGCTCGCCTCCGACATGGCGCACATGATGATAATTCTGCACGAGAGGGCAACGCCCCCGTTCATTCGATGAACCCCCACAGGCCGCGTAGAGCCCGTAGTGACGGTTGGGCCCTGCACTATCTGGTGCAGTGGCGTCGACGAGTTGAGTATCTCGAAGAACGCGTCGATGGCAAGCACAGATCAACACTCGATGATCGGGTGCCGATCTTGGCCGGCTTCACCGGCTGCCCCGCATGCGACGCCCACTTCTATGGCGATGGACCGCGCGATGCATTGGAACGACTCATGCGCCGCGAGGGACGGCATGCCCACCAATTACGCGCGGCAGTAGCTCGATTGGATCAGCGGTATCGCGACGTGACCGTCGAAATCGACAAGTCCAGGACGATGCCGTGGTGGGAACGCCGAGCACCATGGGTGTGATTACCGCGGCGGCTTCGTCCACTCGATGGTGTGTCGAAAACCGATGCGGTGTCGCATCATTGCACCCGGTAGCCACTTGCCGACCATGTCCTCGATCTCATCGAAACTCACCACGGGGTCCTTGACCGGGAACGGTGGAGGCGGTGCTGTCACCGGGCTCGGCCATGGGTGGTGCAGAAATCCGATCACCGGATTGGTCACGATCGAGGCAGCATCCCACAGCAAATCGCGTGCGCTTCTCGGTGGTGCGAGCCCCACGACGAGGACGCATCCGCCCGGCGCAAGAATTCGTTCGACGTGACGCAATGCGTCGTCGATATCGAGGTGGTGCAGCACTGCCACCATGGTCACGAGGTCGATCGAATCGTCTGCCCAGGAATCGAGTTGGCGATCGGTGATGGACACGTTGTCCACAGCGGCAGAAGTTGCCTCTGCGATTCGACGCATCTCCCCATCGGCGTCGGCCCCGACGATGTGATCGAAATGAGGAGACAAGGCTCGCACCAGGCCACCCCGTCCGCAACCCATATCGAGCGCACGGCCACGCCGGTCCGGCAGATTCGCCAGAATCCAGCTGTGAAAGTAATCGTTGTGGCTCCATGGGTGTCGCGCGTTCAGCTCACGAACCCACTGGGCCCCTCTGCCTCCGATAAGGGACGTTCCCATTCGTCTCAGCACCACGGAGCCCAGTATCCACCAAGCACAGCGACAACAGTTGCTCGGAAGTTCTTAGCCACACATCCAAGGCCTGTTGGACGCGTGATGGAGCTTCGAGCGGACTCAGGTGCCCCACATCCGGAACAGTGATCACAGACGATTCCCCCGGCAACAACTGCCGCAGTCGATGTGCCTGTTCGACGGGAATCCAGGGGTCCTGTCGACCCCATCCGATGGAGGTGTCGCAGCGAACTCGGGGAAGTGCTTCGACGATCGGTCGCGTGTCCTCGGGCCGCAGTTCGGCGATCTGTCGGTAGAAGTCAGGCTGCCCCTCGTCGGATATCCAGGGTTCGGTCAACGTCGCCACGATGTCTCGGTCCAGCCTCTGATGTGCTGCTCCTGCAATGTATTCGGACACCAGGGCTGCGTGCAGGGAAGCCGGCAACGCGGCGAACACGTCCCTATGCTCCGAAACGAGCCGGAAGAAGGGAGATCCCCACGGGTCCAGGGTCACCACGTCCCACAAGAACAAGCTGCCGTAGTCGCGTCCGTGTATCAGGTGGGCTCCCAGGGCGACTGCGCCGCCGATATCGTGCGCGACGACGAAAGGCCGTTCCAGCTTCCAGTGGTCGAGCAACTTCGCGAACCGTGACATCTGAGTAGCCAGGTCGGTCCGCACCTGAGATCCCCGCGCGGAGCGGCCGTATCCGGGCATGTCCCACAGGTAGACCCGATGCCCAACGCTGAGGTGGCGAGCGGCCTGCGCCCAAACCTGCGCCGACCAGGGAGTTCCATGACAGAACACGACGTCCGCGGATGGCACGTCCACATCGGGAGACAGCTCGTAGGTCGCTACCAGATCGCCGCCCACGGACACGAAGATGGGCTCCGGTAGATCGAATCTGTCGGTCGTCATGGCGATGACCTTAAAACTTAAGGTCGACCTGAAGTCAACGTGAGAGCATCGACGGGTGAAGATCGGAGAGGTTGCGCGGGAGATCGACGTTCCGACCCATGTGTTGAGACATTGGGATGACGCCGGTGTTGTTGTGCCCGAACGACTACCGTCGGGCCACCGCGACTACAGCGAGGAACATGTACGACGATTGCAGGTGTTGCGAGCCTGCCAAGGCGTTGGAATCAGCTTGGCCGATATTCGGCTGATACTCCACCGAGACGAGCCCGCACGAACAGCAGTCATCGAAAAACAACTGACGCGAATACGACGGCAACAAACCCAACTCGACCATGCCGAGCGCTTCCTCGCGCACGTCGTCTCGTGCACACATGATCTGCTCACTCGATGCGCGCAGTGCAGCGAGTACTCCACTACGCAGATGCGGTCACCCCTGGACGCCGACGCGCCGGTCGATTCCGAGTAATCGGTACACGACAGGGCAACGAAGGCTGAAGTATCGATGTGCAGAAGACCTTCGAAACAACCTCACTCAGGCGCGGGCAAGTGCAGCGAGCTCACGGAGGTACGCGCCCGGCGTAATTCCGGCGACGCCGCGGAAGTCGTTGATCAGATGAGCTTGATCGACGTAGCCGAGGTCCGCGGCAATGTGGGCAGCGTCGGCATCGGGGAGCGAGAGTCTTTGCAGCACTTCCTGTAGTCGAACCCGTCGGGCGACTGCTTTGGGGCCCATCCCGAGTGTCGATCGCAGTGCCCTCTGCACGGCACGTTCACTGACCCCGAGTATTCCTGCCACGGATTGCCCGGATTTCCTGCCGGCCCCCTGTGCCAGTGCGTCGACTGCGGCGTTCGCGAGACGGTGTTCGGGAGTGGGCGGTCGTTTCGCCAGCATCTCGGTGATCACCGAATCTGCCCGTAGAGCATGGTCGGCAGCCGAGTCGTGCCCGGAGACGGCGCCGAGCATGCCGAAGAGACGATCATCGAGATATCTCGTGATCGGCTGCGTCGCCTGAAGTCTCGTGGGATCGAGGCTGGACACGACAGCCAGTCCAGCTGGACGCAGCCGGACGGCGAACACGAAGCCTCGACCTTCGATCGTCCGGGACCACGCCCTGCGCTGAACATTGGTGAGCATGAACGGCGCAGGCACTGCACCGGTCTCCACACTGACCGTGACTGCCGGAAACTCGAGGACTCGCTGCTCGATGGTTTCGTCCGCGGCCAATTCCCATCGCACACTCCAGTACGCGTCGACGACATCTCGAACCTCTGCAGCCGGTTCGTGCCAGGTTGCGTCGAAGCGACGAAGAAGAGAAGGAGCCATGACGCCGGATCGTTCGTGAACGTCGATGGGCTTGGACGCGACCTGCCTTTCTTGCATGTCGCAATTCTGCAATACAATCGGCCTCCAGTCTCGAGACGATCACGTCATGACCACCAATTCTTGGACCGTTGTCGACCGAGCGACCCAACCGGGCCGAAGGACAGTGTCGTGAACTGGCTGGGAGTAGCCGTGGCGGCGGTTGTGTACTACGCCCTCGGCGCGCTCTGGTTCGGCCCCCTGTTCGGGCGCGCGTGGGATCGTTCGATCGGGCATGATCGGGCGCAGACGGGAGGCCGATTCCCGTTGTCCTACTACGTGGTTCCGCTCTGTTGCTCGGCGGTGACAACCATCGTGATCGCTCTCGTTATCGATGTCATCGACGCCGACGCCGTGGCATCGGGCGTGCTCGTCGGACTGGGTGTTGGATCGGCCTCCGCTGCAGCATCATTGACCAACGCGCTGACGCCGCATACTCCGCAACCATTCGTCTTCGGAGCTGTCACCGCGAGCTACCACCTCATGGGAGCGACAGTAGCGGGCGCGATCCTCGGAGTGGTTCGCTGACGTTCGGTCCGTGCCGTATCGATTCGTCGCTTTCCCGTCAGGCGAACAACCTTGTACATGGTCGGATCGTCTGATGCAGTGACGTGGTGACCGAACCCGAACCACCCGCGGCAGTGGGTCCGTCTACTCGTGCATGGGTGAGTCGACACCTGAACGCCGGTGAACGAATCATCGAATCCGAAACACTGTCCGGCGGCATCACCGCAGAGATGCGAAAGCTGACCATCTGGACCGCCGACGGATTCAGCCGGAACCTCGTGTTGCGTGCCTATACAGATCCAGCCAATTTGCAGCACGCAGAGCTCTCCTTGGAGCGGGAAAGCGCCGCTCTGACAATGCTTTCGAGGTCCGACGTGCAGGTTCCCGAACTGGTGGCATTCGATGCCACTGCTACCCATTGTGAGTACCCTTCGCTCCTGATGACCCATCTGCCGGGTTCGACGGTTCTCGCCGACGCAGGCGTGGACGATCGAGTCCCCCTCCTAGCTCGGCAACTCGTCGAGATTCACGCCGTGAAGGCCGAGCCCAGGCCCCGTGAGTATCAGGCAATGACGACTGCCGATACCGTCGTTGTGCCCGCACGAGCCGACGCGGAAGTATGGGCCGCCGCGATCGACGTACTACGCGGGCCTGTACCGGCATACGACGGACGAGTTCTGCATCGCGATTTCCAACCGGGGAACGTTCTGTTCGACGTATCGCAGAACGCCGCGCCCAGCATCACCGGTGTTGTCGACTGGGCGGGGGCATCGTGGGGGCCAACGGACCTCGATGTAGCGCACTGCTCGACCAATCTTGCTCTACTGCACGGGCCACAGTGGGGACCGCGGTTCGCCTCTGCATACGAAGAGGCCGGGGGCGTACTCTCCGAAAGCACTCGGACGCGGCAGTATTGGCGCGTGCGCGATGCACTAGCGTGCTCCGAGGAGGTGCAGTCGTGGGCTGCCCCGTGGCGCGAAGCGGGCCGTGTCGACTTGACGCCAGGCGTCGTGGAGGACCGGTTGGACGCGTACATCTCGATGTTGATGGACGCGCGTGGTCACTGAGCTTCCAACACTTCCTTCAGTCTTTTCAGGTCTTCGGCCACCATACCGAGGTCGCGCTCGAATTCTTCGTCGCTGAGTTCGATCTGGCGGACCGTGAACAGAATTTCCGCGCCATTCGGATGGCTCAGCACGCGTACGGGATTATTCACGACGGTCCCTGACGGCAGCGTCACGTCATGATCGAGGACGCCCAGGTCGTTGTGTGGCACGAAACGTACTGTCACCTGCCCCATCGGCGATTCAGCGAGAAGCCGATCGCCGTCGATGGTCACGGGGCTGTTCGCCAATCCTGCTGCCCATCTGGGCAAATTCGCAGGATTCGCTGCGAACTCGTAGACCTGATCCGGTGTACACCCAATAACTTGGCTGACGTGCCGACTTGCCACAACGATCTCTCGATTCATAGCAGCGACCCTACGTATGACGGGCCGCGGCGTTCTTCCAGAAATCGGACAGGTGTCAGTGTGGTGAGTACACGTACCTCGTCACACATGTGCGCCTGACTCGCAAAGTCCGCGGCACACGAGAGCGACGCCAGGTCGGGAACGGTGGCAGCAACGTCGACGAGCCGACCGACCCGCATGACACGGGAGAGGGCTTTCGGCCCGTAGCCGACCTCGTCGACGAACTTCCGATGCAGCTGCCGGACAACGACTCCCAAGCCGTCGGCGAGATCGACGACTTTGATACCCGGCCGCGCCTCGAGTACCCGCACAGCGGCCAGGACCAACCCATCCTCAACAGGCTTCATGGCCCGAACAGTCAGGTCGGCGAAGAGCTTTCGCCGCGCTGGCATCGATCAGATCCACACATCCGTCGGGAACGATCAACGGCCGGTCCCCTGCGTGCGATCGACGCTGCCAGGTGCACCGAATCCCATCGGCGAACGAGGGAAACTCTGTGTACGTCCTTCCCGGCGGCAACATGGAATGAATTCTCCTCGATCAGCCTCACTGGGTCCTCAGCTCGCCCGTATCTGCTTTCCCAGCGTTCTCGATGCTTTGAATACTGCGACTACCCGAGTTCCATCAGCTTTGTCAGTAGCGCCACGAGTTGCCGATGCTCCGCGGCGGACAGCGATGCCGCCAGTTCGTTCTGCGCGGCGTCGACCATGGTGTCGAGCTCACGCAGCCTGGCTTGGCCCGGGTCCGTGATCTCTACGATGTTGCGGCGTCCGTCCCGAGGGTCGGGGCGTCGGCGCACGAAATGATTGCTTTCCAGGGTTGTCAATGCCGCTACTGCGTCGCCGCGATCGATTCCGATGCGATCACACAGTTCTGCCTGACCGATGGTGCCGAACTCCTCCAGGCCGGCGAGAAGTGCATAGTGCATTCGACCGCCGGGGCCGTCGAAGTGTTGCGACACGATTCGATTGGCTTGCGAGGTCGCATGGTTCAGAAGCAGTGAGGTCTGTCGCGTGAGACGCTCGGGGAGCTCGACACCAGATTCTGGCCGCTGCTTCTTCATGCGCAAATCCTACCTTTGCCATTGGCAATCCAACGATTCTCGATTATCGTTGGAATCCCAACGACTTACGGAGGCGCATGAAGCTCGGCATTCACGAGTCCGTCGACGCACCACCGAACGTGTGGCGCACTGCTGTCCTACTGGCCTCGGGGTCGTTGATGGCAGGCCTGGACACTTCACTGGTCAACCTCGGATGAAACGCGATCGGCAGCAGTATCGATGCGCCACTGACGAAAGTCCAATGGATCCACAGTGGATATCTACTTGCTTTGGCGGCGTCCTTGCCGGCATGCGGGTGGCTGAGTCGACATTGTGGCGCAGGACGTTTGTGGACATGGGCGCTGGTCGCCTTCACTGCCTCCTCTGCGCTGTGCGCGGCTTCGCCCAACGTCGAGGTGCTCATTGCTGCCCGAGGGCTACAGGGGTTGGCCGGCGG
>NZ_BAOX01000103.1:0-14938 GCF_000813105.1 Rhodococcus sp. BS-15
TCAACCGCACCACTGCGCGGAGCGCACTCATCGGACCGAGCGGATCGGGCAAGACCACGATGCTGCGGGAGTTCGCCGAGGAATGCGGTTCGGACGCAGCGCTGTTCGCCGAGGATGCGCATCTGTTCGACACCTCGATTCTGGAGAACCTGCGGGTGGTGCGCGGCGACGTCGACGAAGAACAGGCATCGGAGGCGCTGCGACGCGTGGGCCTGGGTTCATGGCTCGACGCTCTGCCTCTCGGCGTTCACACCACCCTGGTCGGCGGCGCGCAGGCCGTCTCGGGGGGAGAGCGCCGCAGACTGCTGCTGGCGCGCGCCCTGCTCAGTACGGCACCGATCGTGTTGCTCGATGAGCCGACCGAGCATCTGGACCGAGTCTCCGGCGAATCGATACTGCGCCAGCTGCTCACCACCGACGGAGGGCTGTTCGGAGCCGACCGAACCGTGGTGGTCGTCACCCATCAACTGCCCGAGAACACCGACGCCGACCAGGTGATCGACCTCGGCCCGGACCGCGCGAAAAAACACTTTGCCGACTCGGAAACTCGGGCGTACGTTGTGAAGTACACGAGAGAGGAGGTGGTCTGAAGTTGATGAACTCTAGGACGCGTGAGGTGGCTGTCAGCTAGCCGCAATCGCTGACGGATTCACTGCGAAGACCGCGCGAGCGGCAGGCGAATCCCAGGCAGCTACCCGGCCCCCGAGCCCCCGACCTGTCCGGTCGGGACCTGAAAGCAGGTACGGCTCGGGGGCCGTTCGCGTGCAGTGGGTAGTGAGAGAGTCAGCCGATGTAGCGAGTCAGGCGCGCGGACAACCGCGGTGCCAGTGGGCCGTCGGCGACGACGCGCTCCTCGACGTATGCAAGGTCTCCGCCGTCGACGATGCCGTAGAGCCGCCTGGCCCCGCCGACCAACGCACCCGAAGTGCTTCGAATGACGACATCGGTGGCCAGTTCCCAGGACGACTGGGTGAGCGCATGGCCGTAATACAGTTCGACGACGCCGGTGCTGTGCGTCAGCAGTAGCTCGACGACCTCTTCGTTGTCGGAACCCTTGACGCCGTCGCCTCCGCTCATGCGCCAGAATCCGGTTTCACGGAGATCGGGGTGTGCGAAGTTGCCGTCGGAATCGAGTCGCCACGAACGCGATTCCCAGCTGAGGTAGCTGCCGCCGTCGTGAGTGACGACGATCTGCTGACCGAAGGGGTAGTCGGTACCGGACTCGGGGTCGTGGCCCTCGCCCTCGCCACGCCACACGCCGACGAGCGGCAACAGAGCGAGCATCGTCGGGTGCAGATCGGGACCGAGACGAAGATTGGCCGTGTCGTCGGGATGCGGGATGTCCGGCAGGACCGGAACGTTGCGCGTCGACGCGTCGGCGAATTTCTGTTCGGCAGCCGCTATTGCTTCGTCGCCACTGGCGATGGGGGCGTCGAGCCCCTCGTCAGCACTGCCGGGTTGCCCCGCGACCGGTTCCGTCACGACTCGTCGTTGACCAGTCGGTAGACGACGTAGAGCGAGAACGCGATGATGGCTATTGCCGCAAGCACCAGCAACAACTCGAAGAAGATGACCACGAGTGCGAGTTTAACCCGCAGCGATCCTGATCGAGAACAGCGGCCCGAATCTGCACTGTGTCCTTGGTGACATCTAACCGAATTGGGGGTCATCAGTGCGGTGGATCACTCGTAACGGTGGAGAAACGGCGTCGAGCAGGTACCTTCTTCGGGGGGCGTCGGGCGCTCGAGGGTGAATTTCCGACGTTGTTCACTGTGTTCTGTCACGAAGGCTGGGGAGGTCTCCGCAATAATGCTGCGTCGTAAACGGGCTCTGACATCGTCGTTCGGATCCGTGTTGTTCAGGTCCGCGGTGGTGACTCTGGCGTTGGCGCTAGCCGCTCCCGCAGCTGCGCTCGCCGCTCCGGACTCGGGATCGGCAGAGTCGGGATCGTCCGACTCCGGATCGTCCGACTTCGGGTCTTCGCAGGGCCCGAACATCGACCCCAACAACTATGCGCAGGACTGCCCGGACGTGTTGATGTTGGCCGTGTCCGGTGCCACCGACTCGGATTCGGGTCGCAACCCTCTCAACGAGGAATCGCAGACCGTCGCATCCAACTGGGTCGGGAACGTCACCGTTCCCACCGGTGAGGTGAACGCAGGCACCCCCGGCACGGTCGGCTGGCTGTACGTCCCCTACACATCGACCTACGGTGTCGGCTTCCTGGACGACGTGGCCACGTATCAGGAGTCGATCAGGGACGGCGTCGCGTCGACCAATCGGCTGCTGGACGAGTACAAGACCAAGTGCGGTGACCGCACGAAGTTCGTTCTCGTCGGCTACAGCGTCGGCGGAGAGGTCCTCGACCGGCTGGCCGTCGACATCGGCCGACGCGACCCCGGCGCGCTGATCAGCGGCGACGACATCGCAGGCGTGATGATGATCGGCTCGCCCTATCGTCCGGCCGGTGTGCCGAACTTCGGGGACGAGCCCGGTGAATCGCTCGGCGGGTTCATGGACCAGTCCCCCCGGGACTACGGCACGCTGACCGACAAGGTCAGCTGGTCGTGCCGGCCCTACGATCTGTCGTGCGACGCTCCGGCCGACATCGAGCTCGCGCAGTTGGCACTCGAGATCATCTCGCAGATGCGGATGACGCTGGTCAACCCGGTGCAGACCGTGGCCGACTTCGCGCGGGCAGTGTCGACCATCGCCACCCGCGCGATCATCGACATCGCAACCAACAAGGCCTGGCTCGAATCCGACGAAACACTGCTGCAGGTTCTGGTGAAGGTCGCGGACGTGGACTACACGGTCGCCGATCAGCAGGCGGTCGACGCTCTCACGCCGGAGCAGCTCCTCGCCGATCTCAACTGGGCGATGGGGCCCGGTGCCGAGACCGTGGAAGCCAAGCTCCGTGCCGAGGCCACAGGGTTCGAGGAGAACAACAAGGGCATCGCCGATGTCGTGCTCGGGCCCTACCTGGCGATCGGATTCCTGCAGCATCTGTCGTACTGGTACAACGATCCCAACGACGGCTACGAGTGGGAAAGTGAGAAGGTGGTGGCCTGGGTCACCGATCTCGCGCGCACCGAACGCGAGAAGAAGAACGCGCCCGAGGCAGTCATACCGGAAGCCCCCGCTCCCGAGGCTGCACCCGAACCCCGACTGCTCCCGGTGCCGGGAACGCAGACGAGGGTCAGCGATCTCGGAGCGTTCCTCGAATCTCAGGGGATTCCAGTGCCGGAAGGGATGTTCCCGCCGCAGTACTCGACGGTTCCCGACCCGGCGGCCTCTGCACCCGTTCCCAACTAGAACCTCCGCTGGACCGAAAGAACCCCGCACCTGCTCGCAGGTGCGGGGTTCTTTTCTCGTTCGGTACGAGCGGTGGGATCAGACTCCGACGGTGACGTTCGCCGAGTGCACGCCTGCGCCCTCGGGAGCGATCACGGTGTCGCCGTTGCCCGATGCCGACAGTGCACGCAGCGTCCACTGTCCGGGAGCGGCGAAGAACCGGAAGTCTCCGGTGCCCGACGCGACGACCTCTGCGGTGAATTCGCCGCTGCCGTCGAGCAGCCGGACGAACGCGCCTGCTACGGGCTCACCGTCGCCTGCGAGGACGCGGCCGGTGATGACCGTTTCCTTCTCGACGTCGACGCCTGCGGGGATGGTCTGGCCCTGTAAGGGTGCTCCACACATATCAGTGAACCTCCAACTCGATGGGTGCTCCGACGAGGGAGCCGTATTCGACCCAGCTGCCGTCGTAGTTCTTGACGTCTTCCTTGCCCAGAAGCTCCTTGAGGACGAACCAGGTGTGGCTCGAACGCTCACCGATGCGGCAGTAGGCGATGGTGGCCTTGCTGTCGTCGTAGCCCTTGGTCTTGTACAGCTCTTCGAGCGCCTCGTCGGACTTGAACGTGCCGTCCTCGTTGGCGGTCGTGCTCCACGGGATGTTGATCGCGGACGGCACGTGGCCACGCTGCTGAGCCTGCTCCTGCGGAAGGTGAGCCGGGGCGAGGATCTTGCCCGAGAACTCGTCGGGCGAACGCACGTCGATCAGGTTCTTGTTGCCGATGGCGTCGATGACCTCGTCGCGGAACGCACGGATCGACAGGTCGGGTGCCTCGGCGCGGTACTGAGTGGTCTCGCGGCTGACGACGTCCTTGGACAGCGCCCGGCCGTCGAGTTCCCACTTCTTGCGTCCACCGTCGATGAGCTTGACGTCCTTGTGGCCGTAAAGCTTGAAGTACCAGTAGGCGTAGGCAGCGAACCAGTTGTTGTTTCCGCCGTACAGGACAATGGTGTCGTCGTTGCTGATGCCCTTGGCCGACAGCAGATCCGAGAACTGCTCCTGATTGAGGAAGTCGCGGCGAACCGGGTCCTGCAGGTCCTTGCGCCAGTCGAGCTTGACCGCACCTTCGATGTGTCCGCCGTCGTAGGCGCTTGCGTCTTCGTCGACCTCGACGAAGACGGTCTTCGGTGCGTTCAGGTTCTGCTCGGCCCAGTCGGCAGAGACCAGGACGTCGGAGCGAGCCATGGTGTTCCTTTCGGTCTTTCTTTACGGATCGGTGAGGGTCAAGCAGTGGTGCGCAGTCGCGCGGCGAGGGGGTAGATCATGCAGCCGAGGCACACCGCGAACGCGGCATTGAGGAAGGCCGCGAACAACGCGAAGCCTGCCGCCACGGTGCCGACGACGGGAGCGCCGAGCGCGAAGCCGAGAACTCCCACGGCGGCGAACACGAAGCCCACCAGTTGAGCGAACTTCAACGGTGCGACCGGCTCACGTTCGCTGGTGGGGGAGAGCCGCGGTGCGACGAATGTCGCGAAGATCGTGCCGTACGGACTGCGCTTGGGTCCGCGGACGGCTCCGATTCCGAACACGATCGCCTGTAGCCCGAGCAGGATTGCCGCCGCGGGGACCGAGAACGTGGTCAGGAGGAGAACGACGACCAGAACGGCGGTGGTGATCCACGCTGCGAAGCGCGGACCGCGAACGTCCACCTGGTCGATCGTGGCAGTGGGGATGGTGGTCCGGGTGTCGGGTGTCGACATCGAGAGGTACTCCTGTGCGAGGCCGGGGCACGCCGCATCGGCAGTGCTCGGACGTGGATTTCGATCATCGGGCCGTACATCACGCATGGGCGTGGCGGCAGAAGGAAATCAGCAGCAGCGACAGCAACAACCGCCCAGTCGGCACAGATCAACTGTGCGACGACTGGTGAGCATCAGCTCGCGGCGGGAGAACACGAAGAGCATCGTACCCGCTACCAGCGGCGCGTCCTACCGCCGGCCCGAAGAGGCGAGGTCACAGTGCGTCGAGCGCCGACCGTAGTGCCGCCGCAGACGGCACCCCCCGCGATTCTGGAGCGCCGTTGCAAGGTGGTGTCGAGGACGAACGTCGTGGGCAGTGACAGCACGCCCAGTTCACGAGCGAGGATCGGATGGGCGTCGATGTCGAGTTCGAGTTCCCGGGCATCGCTTCGATCGTCCAACACCTGCTGGACGACGCGTCGCACGGCTGCGCACGGTCCGCACCAGTCCGCCGAGAAGTGCAGCACGGTCGCGGAGTCGGTCGTGGCGCCCGCGTCGAGCAGGAGTGGGTACAGAGTGTCGGTCTCGGAGTCGGTGTTCCGCACTGCCCGCACCGCACCCGATCGGCTGCGGAGGAACAATCCGGTAGCGACGGCAAGGATCGCCACGACGGCCAGGACTGTGATCCCTGTCACGGCTTTTCGATCTCGTTGAGGTCGATGGTCACGTTCTCGCCCGATCCTTCGACGACTATCTGTGAGCCCTCCGCGTAGACGTCGGTCGGCAGGAGTCCGAAGGGCAGGCTCTGACGCTCGATGGTCTTGGTGAACAGTCCGAGGACCGTGGGCTTGGCGAACTCGGGAATCGAGAAGTCTGCCTGACCCTCCGGGCCGAAGTAGAAGTCCGTCGCGACGATGGCGACGCTGTCACCCTCGAGCAACAGGTCGGCCTGGACGCTCACCGTCGTCTCGAGGGGGCCGACCGGAACCGTTCCGGTCAGCACGACGCCCCCGGTCGTGGTCTTGCCCGACCCACCGGAACCGCCGGTGCCGTCCGACTTGTCGGCCGGAGGTGCGGAAACCTGCAGGTCGACGATGCCGAGGAACTGGCCGAGGTCCGTGGCCTCGATACGGACGCGGCCGTCGAGCTCGTCCACCGGGATCGCCCGCACGTTGTTGTCGACCAGGTCGGGCAGTGCGATGTGCACGCCGCGGAGATTGGCCTCGATCGTCGTCGAGCCGACGTACTCGGTCGGAACGTCCTGCGCTCGAATCTCGATGTTCTCGTAGTGGCCGTCCGCCGCCTGGGTGAGGAACGGGAAGCCGTGCACGATCACCTGAGGGTCCGAGGTGAGCTCACCGCCGGCGCGGATTGCGCGGGAGACTCGGTACTCCGAGTAGGCCGCAGCGCCGAAATCCACCACGAGCGCGAGGGCCAGCAGGCTGGCGAGTCCGATGAGAAGTGTGCGCACGGTCCATTGTGACCGACGAATCGCGCACCGCCCTCTTCGGCCGGTTGTACGGACAAGCTAGTCTGTGTCCTTGACGATCACTCAAGTCCAGCCTGGGCTGGACCGGCCAGCAGTAAGAATGGAGACGCAGTGGAGCTCCTACTACTGACCTCCGATCCCAATCCGGAGGGCGTTCTGCCGTCCCTTGCTCTCCTGGCGCATCACATCCGTCCGGTGCCCACCGAGGTGTCCTCGCTTCTCGAAGCAGGTTCGGCAGACATCGCACTGGTGGACGCTCGCACCGATCTGGCTGCCGCTCGCGGACTGTGTCGCCTCTTGGGAAGTACCGGATCTGCCATCCCCGTCGTCGCTGTCCTCACCGAAGGCGGCCTCGTGGCGGTGAACTCCGATTGGGGCCTCGACGACATCCTGCTCCCCGGTACCGGTCCCGCCGAACTGGACGCTCGACTGCGGTTGCTGGTCGGCCGTAGCGGAGGAGTCGCCAGCCCCGAGACCTCGGGCAAGATCACGCTCGGCGAGCTCGTCATCGACGAGGGCACCTACACGGCGCGACTGCGAGGTCGTCCACTCGATCTGACGTACAAGGAATTCGAGCTGCTGAAGTATCTGGCTCAGCACGCGGGCCGGGTCTTCACCCGCGCCCAGCTCCTGCAGGAAGTGTGGGGCTACGACTTCTTCGGTGGCACGCGCACCGTCGACGTCCATGTTCGACGCCTCCGTGCCAAGCTCGGTACCGAGTACGAGTCGCTCATCGGTACGGTGCGCAACGTCGGATACAAGGCCGTTCGTCCGGCGCGCAACGCCAAGGGCGGACCGGTGGCATCGGACGCTGCCGACGGCGATTCCGACGATGCGAATTTCGAGTTCGAGCAAGAGAGTACTCTCTCGTAGATGAATTCGGATTCTGCCTTCGACGTCCATTCGATCGACGGCGGCGCACCGTCTTCCCGTGTGTCCTACGAGATTCATCGAATCCTTTCCCGCGCAACGGAAGTCGACGGCACCGCGCCCTTGTCGGAGCATGCCGTCAAGGCCGTCGACGACGGTGACGAGGTGGTTCGTTTCGTCTCCACCGAGGGTGATCGTGTCGTCGGCTACGTCGGAATCGCCGACGGGATGGCCGAGGCCGTCGTGGATCCTCCGGCCCGCGGTCGCGGCATCGGACGTGAATTGATTTCTCGCGCACTCGATATCGGCTCCGACACGCGAATCTGGGCACACGGCAACCTGCCCGCTGCGCAGTCCGTTGCGGCGCGGCTCGAGTTGCAGGTGGTTCGCGAGCTGCTGCAGATGCGTCGCGCGTCCGCGCACCCCGACCTGCCGGATGTCGTTGTGCCGGAGGGTATCTCACTTCGAACCTATCGAGGGCATCAGGACGATGCCGAGCTGCTGCGTGTGAACAACGCGGCATTCTCCTGGCATCCCGAACAGGGTGGCTGGACCGATCGCGACATCGACGCACGACGAGAAGAATCGTGGTTCGATCCGGCCGGCCTGTTCCTGGCGTTCGAGGAGGGCAGTGACCGCCTCCTCGGTTTCCATTGGACGAAGGTCCACCGGGCCGAAGGTGTGGAACCGGCCACCGGCGAGGTGTACGTGGTCGGCATCGACCCGCAGTCGCAGGGGCGTGGTCTGGGTCGAGTGCTCACGCTGGCCGGCCTGCACTACCTACGCAGCAGAGAGCTGGGACAGATCATGCTCTACGTCGAGGCCGACAACACCGCTGCCGTGCACACGTACACCAAGCTGGGTTTCGAGAACTACCACGTGGACGCCGCATACGCGCGCAGCGTCTGAAACGGACATATCAACTGCGGTGTTCATCTTCCGTTCACCCACGCGGGGGTAAACGTCTACCACCTGCCCCTACCTTTCTCCATGGGCGGCAACCTACGCCGCCTGGTGCGAGGTTCTCTTCTCGAGCCGGCACCCACACAGTCACAGCGCGGCCGATCAGGTCCGAGCCGTGGACACGGCCCAAGATTCCTCGGAGGAAACAGGTGAACCTCAAGCGCAACGGTGCTCTCATGAGTGCAGTGGCCATCAGCGCCATGTTGCTGACCGCATGCGGTAGCGACGCGAACGTCGAAACCGTCGGCGCGGATGATTCTTCCGCCTCGTGCGAGGGCAAGTCTCCGCTCACAGGCGAAGGATCGTCTGCTCAGCAGAACGCGATGTCCAACTTCACCTCGGTCTACTCGAGCGTCTGCTCCGGCAAGTCCGTCGAGTACACCACCAGCGGCTCGGGCAACGGTCGTACCCAGTTCGTCGCCGGTCTGGTCGACTTCGCCGGATCCGACTCCGCGATCAAGGACGAGCAGGCAGCCGAAGCGGCCACTCGCTGCGACAGCAACCCGGCATGGAACCTGCCCCTGGTCTTCGGGCCGGTCGCAGTGGCCTACAACCTCGACGGCGTCGACAGCCTGGTACTCACGCCCGATGTCACCGCACGGATGTTCACCGGCCAGATCACCACCTGGAACGATCCCGCGATCGCCGCCCTCAACGAAGGCGTCGACCTGCCCGCCACCCCGGTCACCCCGGTCTACCGCTCCGATTCCTCGGGCACCAGCGACAACTTCCAGCGTTTCCTGAGCGATGCTGCTCCCGAGGCGTGGACCCTCGATCACAGCTCCGACTGGGCCGGCGGCGTCGGCGAAGGTGCCAACGGCTCCTCGGGCGTCGCCCAGGCCGTTTCCGGGACTCCCGGCTCGGTCACGTACGTCGAGTTCGGCTTCGTCGAGCAGGAAGGCCTCAGCGCCGCGAACATCGACTTCGGCAACGGACCGGTCGAGCTGAGCAACGAGACGGCGGCCGCAGCCATCGACGCCGTGACCTTCTCGGGTGAGGGCAACGACCTGGTGCTCGATCTCGACACGTTGTACGCCAGCAACGAGGCCGACACCTACCCGTTGGTGCTCGCCACCTACGAGATCGTCTGCTCGGCGGGCTACGACGCCGACACCTCGGCAGCAGTCAAGTCGTTCCTGCTCAGCGCCGCGAACGAGGGCCAGCAGGGCCTCGAAGAAGCCGGCTACGTGCCGCTGCCGGACCGCTTCAAGGAGCGCCTGATCTCCGCTATCGAAGCAATCGCCTGATTCAATGAGACGTAATCCTGCTTCGCTCGGGAAAACGCGAGCCGAAGCAGGACCGTCCTCGACCTCCACACGAGACAGTGAGCGGTATGAGCGACACCCACTCGATGACCGGCGTTCCCTCCGCGGCCACCACTCCCTCCGCGGGTGCCGCGCACAAACCGGAAGAACCACAATTGTCAACGAAGAAAAAATCGGGGACCGTCACCCGCCCCGGTGACAGGATCTTCTCCGGCCTCGCCACGGGCTCGGGTATCTTCATCATCGCCCTGATCGCCGCCGTCGGCATCTTCCTGATCTGGCGCGCGATCCCCTCGCTGTCGAACAACACGGTCAACTTCCTGACCTACAACGGTGCCTGGGACACGACCAACACCTCGGCCATGGTGTTCGGTGTTCTCGATCTGTTCCTCGTCACCGTCACGGTGTCGCTGTTCGCACTGATCCTCGCGATGCCTGTCGCACTCGGCATCGCCATCTACCTGACGAACTACGCACCCAAGCGAGTTGCGGGACCGCTCGGTTACGTCATCGACCTGCTGGCCGCAGTCCCGTCGATCGTCTTCGGTCTCTGGGGCCTGTACGTCCTCGCGCCGGTGATCAGCCCGTTCGCCGAGTGGCTGAACACCAACCTGGGTTGGTTCCCGCTCTTCGGTACCGGGTCGGTCTCCATCGCCGGCGGTGGCACCATCTTCACCGGTGGCATCGTGCTCGCCGTCATGATCCTGCCGATCATCGCCGCCGTCACTCGCGAGGTGTTCATGCAGACGCCGAAGGGGCAGATCGAAGCCGCTCTCGCACTCGGGGCCACCCGCTGGGAGGTCGTCCGCACCACGGTCATTCCGTTCGGAAAGTCCGGTTACGTCAGTGGCTCCATGCTCGGTCTCGGTCGTGCACTCGGTGAGACCATCGCGCTCTACATCATCATTCGCAGCACTCAGTCGACTTTCGGCGGAACGTTGTTCGACGGCGGTTCCACCTTCGCCACGAAGATCGCGCTGGCCGCGGGCGAGTTCAACAACCCGCTCCAAGCCGGTGCCTACATCGCCGCGGGTCTGGTGCTCTTCCTCCTGACCTTCGTCGTCAACGCCGGTGCTCGCGCCGCCATCGCCGGAAAGAAGGACTGACCCATGACCGCAACCATGGACAAGCCCGTCAAGGAACCCACCTTCCAGGGCGTCAGCGCTCGGCGTAAGGCGTCCAACCTGTCGGCGACGATCCTCGTCAGCCTCTCGGTGCTGGTGGCTCTCGTCCCCTTGATCTGGGTGCTCTACACGGTGATCTCCCGCGGACTGTCCGCGGTCGTGTCGCCCACCTGGTGGCAGAACTCGCAGGCCGGCGTCACCCAGTTCATCGCAGGTGGCGGTGCTTACCACGCCATCGTCGGCACACTCCTGCAAGGACTGTTCTGCGCCATCATCTCCATCCCGATCGGCATCTTCGTCGCCATCTACCTCGTCGAATACGGTGTGGGCACGCGGCTGGCCCGAGTCACCACCTTCATGGTCGACATCCTCACCGGAGTGCCGTCCATCGTCGCGGCCCTGTTCATCTACGCGCTGTGGATCGCCACCTTCGGATTCCAGCGATCCGGTGTTGCCGTCGCATTCGCCCTCGTTCTGCTGATGATCCCCGTGATCGTGCGGTCGGCCGAGGAAATGCTGCGCATCGTTCCTCAGGATCTGCGCGAGGCGTCTTACGCGCTCGGCGTGCCGAAGTGGAAGACCATCGCCAAGATCGTCATCCCCACGGCCCTGTCCGGCATCGTCACCGGAATCATGCTCGCCCTGGCCCGCGTGATGGGTGAGACGGCACCGGTGCTGATCCTGGTGGGATCGGCCACCGCCATCAACTTCAACATCTTCGAGGGGCCGCAGACGTCTCTGCCGCTCATGATGGTCGACCTGCAGAAAGCAGGAACCGGCGTGCTCACCGCTGAGCGCATGTGGGGAGCAGCCCTGACGCTGATCCTGATCGTCGCAATACTCAACATCGGCGCGAAGTTGGTCTCGAAGTTCTTCTCGCCCAAGAACTTCTGACCCACCCGACTCCAGCGAATCCTAAGGAACGAAGAACATGGCAAAGCGTCTCGATCTCAAAGACGTCAACATCTACTACGGCAAGTTCCATGCCGTCTCCGACGTCACTCTGGCCGTACCGCCGCGCAGCGTCACCGCGTTCATCGGACCGTCCGGCTGCGGTAAGTCGACCGTCCTTCGTTCGCTCAACCGCATGCACGAGGTCACCCCCGGTGCCCGCGTCGAAGGTTCGGTGCTGCTCGACGGCGAGGACATCTACGGCGGCGGCGTCGACCCAGTGGGTGTGCGTCGCACCATCGGCATGGTCTTCCAGCGCCCCAACCCCTTCCCGACGATGTCGATCCGGGACAACGTCGTTGCCGGCCTGAAGTTGCAGGGCGGCCGCGGCAAGAAGGAACTCGACGAGATCGCCGAGCGCTCGCTCAAGGGTGCCAACCTCTGGACCGAGGTCAAGGATCGCCTCGACAAGCCAGGCGGCGGCCTCTCCGGCGGTCAGCAGCAGCGTCTGTGCATCGCTCGCGCGATCGCCGTCTCGCCCGACGTTCTGCTGATGGACGAGCCGTGCTCGGCTCTCGACCCCATCTCCACCCTTGCCATCGAGGACCTGATCCAGGAACTCAAGCAGGACTTCACGATCGTGATCGTCACGCACAACATGCAGCAGGCCGCACGTGTGAGCGATCAGACCGGCTTCTTCAACCTCGAGGCGACCGGCAAGCCCGGCAAGCTCATCGAGATCGACGACACCGAGAAGATCTTCTCCAACCCGACGCAGAAGGCCACTGAGGACTACATCTCCGGCCGCTTCGGATAACCGCACACGAACGCCAGAACCCCCGTCGAGCGAAAGCTCGGCGGGGGTTCTTCGTGCGTGTCTACGATCGTTGGTCCGATGCGGCTGGCTACTCCGCTACGAAAGCCGAGTAGCGCTGCAGCGCAGCGCCACTCGGTCTCGACGAGGGTGGGTATTACGAGGTGGGAATGTTGTTGTGGCTCAGGTCGAGGGGCAGTTCGCCCGTCACCAGGAAGATCACTCGACGGCCGACCTCGACGGCGTGATCGGCGAACCGCTCGTAGAAGCGGCCCAGCAGGGTCACGTCGACTGCAGCGGCGACGCCGTGGCTCCACTCGCGGTCCATCAACACCGTGAAGAGGTGACGGTGCAGGTCGTCCATTGCCTCGTCCTCCTCCTGCAGCTTCGCAGCGCGCTCGGGATCGCGGGTCTCGAGGACCTCACGGGCCGAAGCGCCGATCTGAACGGCGAGGCGACCCATCTCGGCGAAGTACCCGTTGACCACCTCGGGGAGGGCGTGGTTCGGGTGCCTGCGACGGGTGATCTTGGCGACGTGGAGTGCGAGTGCGCCCATACGGTCGATGTCGGCGACGATCTGAATGCCGGCCACCACCGAACGGAGATCGCCTGCGACCGGAGCCTGCAGGGCGAGAAGCGTGAAGGCCTTCTCCTCGCACACCGCGCTGAGCTCGGTGATCCTGTCGTGTTCGGAAATGACCTGCTCGGCGAGCACCAGGTCTGCTTGAAGGAGGGACTGAGTGGCCTTTTCCATGGCCGTACCAGCCAGGCTCGCCATCTCTCCGAGGAGATCGGCAAGCTCGTTCATCTGTTCGTTGTAGGCGACGCGCATGAGCGAAGTTTAGTAGGTCACTCCGACCAGTTCTCTGTCCCGAGGGTTAACGGAGCATGAATGAAGTCAGGCGCACGTGTCGTCGGCGGCGTTGGTGTACGAGAGATCCTCCGGAAGGGGCGCACTCTGGGTGGTGCCTTCCACCTGAGTGGGATCGATTTCGGTGCCGAATGCCGTCGGGTACTGGGTGTATCCGGGATAGTTCGAGCCGAGGACGACCTCGACGACATTGTTCAGGCTCGGTGCCAGCTCGATGGCAGCGCCGGGGATCGCCGATGCGACCGTCGCCGCAGCCGCCTCCTGATCCTGCGAGTGGCGCACCACGGTCTGGGCGGCGGTGCCCGAGAAGTTGCCGACCGTCAGGATCTGGAATCCGTAGACCGCGAGTTCGTCCGACGCCGTCTGAGCCATCCCGGCGATGTCGGATGCGTTGGACACCTGCAAAGAGACGGTTCCCGGATCGACGGCCAACAGCGGCGCGTCGGGTGCGGCGGCAGGTGCGGGCGCTTCGGGTGTGACCGGCTCCGCGCGGTCCTCACCGGGCAGAGGAGCGTCGTCGATGATGGCCTGGAAGATCGCACCGATCGCGTCGTCGTTGGGGATCTCGTTGCCGTAGTCGTTGGTGCCGGTGGTGGGGATGGTCAGGAAGGTGACCGCACCGGCGTCCACGTTCTGCAGCGAGCGTCCCAGTGTCACCAGGTCCTGAGTCCTGACGTTCTCGACGAAGGTGTCCGAGGTGAACGCGTTGACGAACCCGTTGAGCTTGCCTGGATCGAGCAGCACGTTGTTCGAGAGAGCAGACCGGAGCAGTGACGACAGAAAACGCTGCTGTCGCTTGATGCGGCCGTAATCGCCGTTGCCCTCGGACTCGACGTTGCGCGCCCGAACGTAGTTCAGTGCGGTTCGGCCATCGATGCGCTGTGTTCCGACGTCGGGAAGGACATTTCCGAGTTCGTAGTCGAACAGGGGTTGCGCCGTGCAGACCTCGACACCACCGACCTCGTCGACCATGGACTCGAACCCGGCGAAGTCCATCCCTACGAAGTGTCCGATGCGCAGGCCCGAGATCTTCTGGATTGTCTTGACCAGACACTTCGGGCCGCCGAGGGCATAGGTGGCGTTGAGCTTGTCGCCGTAGGCTCGGGGAACATCTCCCCGGTGTAGGTATTGGTGACGTTGTCGAACTGCTCGCACTCCGGCCGTGTCACGTCGAGGTCGCGGGGGAAGGACACCGCGACGACGCGACTGCGGTCGGCGGGGATGTTGACCAACATGACGGTGTCCGAGCGCGATCCTTCGGCGTCGGCGACGGTACCGGCTCCCACCTCACCGCTGGCACCGGCGCGGGTGTCGGTGCCCACGATCAGGTATGTCTCGTCGCCGTATTGGCCTGCAGCGTCGACGACGTCGGTCGAATCGGGGTCGAGCGCGGCGACCTGGAGAAATCCTTGATCGGTATTGCGTAGGTATCCCCACACCACTCCGGTCAGGGCCACCGCCAGGATCGCGACGAGGGAGACCAGGCTTCGGCCGATCATCCGCACCCGACGGCGTCGACGCACTCGGCTCATCGCCAATCGCGTCAGAGCCGGGCGATCCGCTGCGGGCGATCCCACCGGTTCCGGTGCCGCATGCGGGGGGCGGAGTCGGCGGCACTGC
>NZ_BAOX01000102.1:0-14993 GCF_000813105.1 Rhodococcus sp. BS-15
TCGCGGCGCACATGCGGCAGGTCGAGCTGCTCGGCGGCCAGTTCGGCGACGCCCGCGTCGTGACGGCTGATCTCGAGCAGGTCGCCGAGCAGGGTCTCGAACCGATCGAGCTCGTTGACCAGCAGCTCCGAGGATCTCTTGAGTGCGGGCTCGAGGTCGTCGCTGGCGTCGTGGATGAGGTCTGCGGCCATCCGCACGGTGGTGAGCGGGGTGCGCAGTTCATGGCTGACGTCGGAGGTGAATCGGCGCTGAAGGTTACCGAATTCTTCGAGCTGGGTGATCTGCTTGGACAGGCTCTCGGCCATCTCGTTGAACGACATCGCGAGTCTGGCCATGTCGTCCTCGCCGCGGACCGGCATGCGCTCCTTGAGCCTGCCGTCGGCGAACCGAACCGCGATCCTCGACGCCGAACGGATGGGCAGGACCACCTGACGTGCGACGAGCATCGCAATCGCAGCGAGCAGTACCAGCAGCACCACTGCGCCGATGAACAACGTTCCGCGCACGAGAGAGAGCGTGCGATCCTCGCTGGCCAACGGGAAGATGAGATAGAGCTGCAGAGCCGAGATGTCGGATCCGGTGGGAGATCCCATGATCAGCGCAGAGCCGGTATACCCGCCGTCGCTGTCGGTGACCGTCGCATACTGCGAACTGATCAGACCCTTCTTGACGAAGTCGCGCAGGCTGTTCGGGATCTGATCGACCGGACCGACCGAGGCCTCCGCGCGGGTGGCGTCGCCTTCCACGATCAGGACCGGATCGAACGATCCCGCCGACCCGGTGGTCGACGCGGCGTCCAGGTCCTGATTGGTCAGTGCCGCCCTGGCTCGTTCGAGGCGGGTCGCGAGCCCGCTCGAATCGTCGGCTCCGGCGAGGTTGCCCTCGACGGTGGTCCGCGAACGGTCGAGTTCCTCGGTGGCGGCGGACAGCTTCGCTTCGAGTAGTCGATCGGTGATCTGACTGGTCAACACCACCCCGAGGATGAGGATGACCACCAGGGACAGCGTCAGCGTCGACACGACGACGCGTAGCTGTAGTGATCGACGCCAGGCATGGCCCAGCGACGTACTCAGCGAACGAAACCAACGCAGTACGGGAGAGAACTTGCCGTTGATTCGCCGCCGAGAATGGGAGAAACGGATCACGGCGGTCCGGCCTTGTAGCCGACCCCCCTCACGGTCAACACCACCTCGGGGTTCTCCGGATCCTTCTCGACCTTGGCGCGCAGGCGCTGCACGTGCACGTTGACCAGTCGGGTGTCGGCCGCATGGCGGTAGCCCCAGACCTGTTCGAGCAAGACCTCTCGGGTGAACACCTGTCGCGGCTTGCGCGCCAATGCCACGAGCAGATCGAATTCGAGTGGGGTGAGGGAGACGAGTTCGTCGCCGCGGCTGACCTTGTGGGCCGGAACGTCGATGACGATGTCTGCGATGGACAGCAGTTCGGCGGGTTCGTCCTCGGTCCTGCGCAGCGCGCGCGCACCCGAGCGACCAGTTCCTTCGGCTTGAAGGGCTTCATGATGTAGTCGTCCGCACCGGACTCGAGACCCAGGACGACGTCGACGGTGTCGGTCTTGGCCGTCAGCATGACGATCGGTACGCCCGAGTCGGCGCGCAGCACGCGGCAGACGTCGATGCCGTTCATGCCGGGAAGCATCAGATCGAGCAGCACCAGGTCCGGCCGGTTCTCGCGCACGGCAGCCAGTGCTTGAGTGCCGTCGCCGACCACGAAGGGCTCGAATCCCTCACCGCGCAACACGATGGTGAGCATCTCCGCCAGAGCCGAATCGTCGTCCACAACCAGAATCCGAGGCTTCATGGTCCTATGGTGTCACTTTCCGAACGCCTGATGGCTGATTGAACATGTCGGCGGCGAGTCGATCGGGATCGACGTCGGCGGTGACGACTCGCCACGGCGACACCCAGTGCGAGGCAGCGAGGCTGCCGTACGCAGCCGAGGTTCGGTTCTGCAGCGAACTGTCCCGTTCGTAGGCATCCCTGGTGCGAGCGGCGTCCGCACTCTCACGGGCCGCAGCACGCTCGGCGGCCAGCGCCACCGGGACGTCGAGGAGAATCTGGACGTCGGGAACAGGTACTACGAATCGGTCGAATTCGAGCGACCTGATCCATTCGACGGCCTCGCCGTCGGCGGACTGCTCGAGCCGAGCGGCGGTGTAGGCCGCATTGGATGCCACATACCGATCGAGCAGAACGATATCGTTGTCCGCGAGCAACTTTCGGATCTCGTCACCCGCGTCCCGGCGATCGAGCGCGAACAACAGGGCCATCGCGTGCACGCTGCCCGCGGTGTCACCGTGTTCGCCGTGCAACGCCTCCGCCGCCAGATCGGCATGGATCGACCGGTCGTACCGGGGAAACCCGATGCGCTCGACCGACAGGCCGTCACGTTCCCACGCCGAAACGAGCCGACGGGCGAGCGTGTTCTTGCCCGCTCCGTCGACTCCTTCGATGACGAACAGTTTTCCCACTGCCGGACCGGTCCGTCGGTCAGTAGCGGTAGTGCTCGGGCTTGTACGGGCCCTCGACGTCGACGCCGATGTACTCGGCCTGCTCCTTGGTGAGCTTGGTGATCGAGCCACCGAGCGCTTCGACGTGGATGCGTGCGACCTTCTCGTCGAGGTGCTTGGGCAGGCGGTAGACCTCGTTGTCGTACTCGTCCGGCTTGGTCCACAGTTCGATCTGAGCGATGACCTGGTTGGAGAAGCTGTTGCTCATGACGAACGACGGGTGGCCGGTGGCGTTGCCGAGATTGAGCAAGCGGCCCTCGGACAGCACGATGATCGAGTGCCCGTCCTTGAACTGGTACTCGTCGACCTGCGGCTTGATGTTGATCCGCGTGACATCGGGGGCCTTCTCCAGCCCCGCCATGTCGATCTCGTTGTCGAAGTGGCCGATGTTGCCCAGGATCGCCTGGTGCTTCATCTTGCGCATGTGCTCGAACGTGATGATCGACAGGTTGCCTGTCGAGGTGATCACGATGTCGGCCTGCTCGATGAACTCCTCGACCGTGCGGACGTCGAAGCCGTCCATGAGCGCCTGCAGCGCGTTGATCGGGTCGGCCTCGGTAACGGTCACCCGTGCACCCTGGCCCTTGAGCGCCTCGGCGCAGCCCTTGCCCACGTCGCCGTAGCCACAGACCAGCACGGCCTTGCCACCGATGAGGACGTCGGTGCCGCGGTTGATGCCGTCGATCAGCGAGTGCCGGGTGCCGTACTTGTTGTCGAACTTGCTCTTGGTGACCGAGTCGTTGACGTTGATGGCGGGGAATGTGAGCTCTCCCGCGGACGCGAACTGGTAGAGCCGGAGCACACCGGTGGTGGTCTCCTCGGTGACGCCCTGCACGGACTCGGCCACCTCGGTCCACTTGGACTTCGATGCCTCGAGCGAGCGACGAAGCAGGCCGAGGAACACCTTGTACTCGTCCGAATCGTGATCGTCGTCGGTCGGCGGGACGACGCCTGCCTTCTCGAACTGCGCGCCGCGCAGTACCAGCATCGTGGCGTCGCCACCGTCGTCGAGAATCATGTTGGCGGGCTGCTCGGGCCAGGTGAGCATCTGCTCGGCCGCCCACCAGTACTCTTCGAGGCTTTCGCCCTTCCAGGCGAACACCGGGACGCCCTTGGGCTCCTCGACGGTGCCGTACGGGCCGACGACGACGGCCGCTGCTGCGTGATCCTGGGTGGAGAAGATGTTGCACGACGCCCAACGAACTTCGGCTCCGAGTGCAACCAAGGTCTCGATCAGCACGGCTGTCTGCACGGTCATGTGCAGCGATCCCGAAACCCGTGCTCCCTTGAGCGGCTGAACGTCGGCGTATTCGCGACGCAGCGCGATCAAGCCGGGCATCTCGTGTTCGGCGAGTCGGATTTCCTTGCGGCCGAATTCCGCGAGCGACAGGTCTGCGACCTTGAAGTCGATTCCACCGCGGTGATCCACGGTGAGTGCCGATCCTGACGTAACTGAGGTCGTCATCTTGCCTCTCCTGTTGACTGAGTATCTGTGGTCCAGGCTATCGGGTCCGCGCGGCGGCACCCCCGGCTGCCCGAGCGTGCAGGAGTTGAACCGACGAAACGACCGATTGTCGAGAACCCGCTCTATCCGTTTCGTCCGGCTCGCGCCAGGATTCGCGCCCTTTTGCGGGGCAGGATGTTCGCGCGGGTGATATCTCCCTGGTAATGCGCCGATACCCGCGGATCCATCACCCGACGCCACAGCGGCGGAATTGCGGCGAGCATCACCATCGACGCGTAGCCGGCGGGCAGCTGCGGAGCCTCGTCGCAGGAGAGCAGGGTCTGATAGCGCTTGCCCGGATTGGCGTGGTGGTCGCTGTGTCGCTGCAGGTGGTACAGAAAGATATTGGTGCAGATCCTGTCGCTGTTCCAGCTGTGGCGGGGCGAGCACCGAACGTATCTGCCTCGATCGTTCGTTTCGCGGAGCAGGGCGTAGTGCTCCACGTAGTTCACCATCTCGAGCAGGACGAATCCGACTATGGCCTGCAACAGCAGGTACGGCGCGATGGACCAGCCGAACACGATCAGCAGCGCGCCGAACAGCACGACACTGAGCAGCCACGTGTGCAGCAGGGCATTGTTCGGGCTCGCGACCGAGCGGCCCTTGCGGCGAAGTCGCTGCGCCTCGAGCTTCCACGCTGAGGCGAGTCCCAAGACGGTACTGCGCGGCACGAAGGTCCACACGCTCTCGCCGAGTCGTGCGCTCGCGGGGTCGTCGGGCGTCGCCACTCGGACGTGGTGTCCGCGATTGTGTTCGACGAAGAAGTGCCCGTACAGCGTCTGGGACAGGGCTATCTTGGCCAACCACCGCTCGTGTTGCTCGATGCGATGGCCCAGTTCGTGAGCGGCATTGATACCGGTGCCTGCCACCAGGCCCACCGTCACCGCGAGGCCGATCTTGTCCACCACGTTCAGCTCGCCGTACGCCCACATCCAGCATGCGACGAAGAGTCCGACGAACTGAACGGGCAGGAAGAGGTATGTGCACCACCGGTAGTACCGATCGTTCTGCAGCTTTTCGCTGGCCGAGGCATCCGGGTTGTGCCCGTCCTCACCTGCGATCAGATCGATCACCGGAATGATCACGAAAAACACCAGCACGCCGCTCCACCAGAACAGCGGCATGCCCGTCCAGTAGACCAACTGCGACGGCAGTAGCGCCGACGCCGGGGCCAACAGCCCCAGCATCCACAGATAACGTTTGTTGTCCTGCCAGCGAACCGACCGTTCACTGGCCTTCGAATCCCGCCCCCCGAAAGCGACACCCGAACCCTCCATCGAAGGAATTCGGCCGTCCACACTCACTGTTGCAACACCCTCTCATCGAACTTTTTGAGTCCTCCAAGTCTGTTTTCGAGGGTATAACATTCCAGCGGTTTGATGTGACGCTATCTAAAGTCAGCCGGAAGTCCCTGCTCAGGACGTAACCCGGCGCTTACGCGTCGCCGATGCTGGGTCAGTGCTCCGACTTTTCGACACGAACTTTCTCGGCTTCCCGCATTCCCATCACCGAGTGCCGTCTGCTGTACACGACGTAGATGACGACACCGGCGGCCATCCAGACCAGGAAACGCAGCCATGTTTCGACCGACAGGTTCAGCATCAACCACAGGCACGCGAGGACCGCGAGAATCGGCACCAGCGGAACCCACGGAACGCGGAAACCACGCTGGAGGTCGGGGCGAGTTCTGCGCAGTACGAGAACCCCGGCCGAGACCAGCACGAACGCGAACAGCGTACCGATGTTCACCATTTCCTCGAGCGTGCCGAGCGGAACGAAAGCAGCGAGCAGGCCGACGATGACACCGACGAGAATCGTCGTCCGAACCGGCGTGCCCTTCTTTCCGGTGCGCGCCAATGCCCGCGGCACCAGCCCGTCTCGCGACATCGCGAAGAGCACCCGGGTCTGCCCGAGCATCAACACCATCACCACGGTCGTCAGACCGGCGAGTGCGCCGAACGAGATGATGTTCTTGGCCCAGGTCAACCCGTTCAGCTCGAATGCCGTCGCCAGCGTGGAACTGTCACCGGCCAGATCGGTGTACTTGACCATCCCGGTCAGAACCAGCGTGACGGCCACGTACAGCACGGTGACGATCGCGAGCGATCCGAGGATTCCGCGTGGGAGCGCCTTCTGCGGTTCCTTGGTCTCTTCGGCGGTCGTTGCCACCACGTCGAATCCGATGAAAGCGAAGAACACCAGAGACGCCGCGGCCAGCAGTCCGTACCAACCGAACGTGCTGCCTGCCGCACCAGTGACGAACGAGAGCAGAGACTGATGCAGCCCCTCGCCCGTCGAGCCCGGTTCCGACGGCGGAATGTAGGGGTCGTAGTTGGCCACCTTGATGTAGAAGGCTCCGAGCACGACGACGAACAGAACGACGATCACCTTGATGGCGGTGATGACCAACGACACCCGTGAGGACAATTTGGTTCCCGACGCGATGAGCACCGTCAGCACCACCACGATCAGCAGTGCACCCCAATCGAAGTTCAGTGAGCCGATCTCGAGCACCGGAGCGGCCGTACCGAGCAGATCGCCCAGATAGAGCGACCACGCCTTCGCCACCACGGCGGCTGCGAGGCCGAACTCGAGGATGAGATCCCATCCGATGATCCAGGCGATGAACTCACCGAACGCCGCGTACGAGAACGTGTACGCGCTTCCTGCCACGGGCACGGTGGACGCGAACTCCGCATAACACAGCGCCGCGAGGCCACAGGCGATCGCCGCGAGCACGAAGGCCAACGACACTGCCGGCCCCGCAACGTTTCCGGCGGTCCGCGCGGTCAGGGTGAAGATGCCTGCACCGACGGACACGGCGACGCCGAACACGGTCAGATCCCAGGATCCAAGTTCCTTCCGAAGTTTCGTGTCCGGCTCGTCGGTGTCCTGGATCGACTGCTCGATCGATTTGGTCCGGAACCAACCCGTCGTGCGTGGGGTCTTCGCGGGCCGGTCTGCTCTGGTCATCGGGTCTCCGTATCGCCACTTCACATCTACCGACGGATCACCGAACACATCCGTCACTTCGATTCACTGTGGCATAAGACTATTGCCTCCGGACGGACCGTTCGCACAATTACGCAGTTCGAAACCGCAAGCGGCGCAACGATGCCCGAATTGCCCGATCTACACGCGTCCGACGGAGGCCACGAACACCTCGGCCTCGCCCGAATCGGCGGTCACGGTGACGGATTCGTCTGCAGCGGGTATCCAGGCAGAGCTGCCCTGCGGCACCGTCAGCTCGACCTGTCCGCCTTTCGTACCGGCCACGACGGTGCCACTGGTGCACAACAGAATTCTCGGGCCGGAGCCGGGAACGGCGACCGTCTCCCCCGCCGCAACCGCAGTCCGGCTCAGTGCGAATTCGGGTGCAGGCGTCGGATAGAGGTAGGTCGGTCGATCGTCGACACCCGGGGTGATGGGCGAGATGTCGGCAGGCTCGAAATCCAACACACGCAGCAGTTCCGGGACGTCGACGTGCTTGGGAGTCAGTCCGCCGCGCAGCACGTTGTCGGAGTTGGCCATGATCTCCACGCCGGTACCGCGCAGATACGCGTGCAGGTTCCCCGCGTCGAGGTACAGACCCTGGCCGGGAGTCAGTGTCACCCGATTGAGCAGCAGCGCCGCGAGCACTCCGGCGTCACCGGGATACGACTCCCCGAGCTCGAGCAGAGTTCTGGCCTCGGCGGCGAATCGTCCACCGTCCGTGCGTGCGGGACCGGAGAGATAGTCGATGCATCCCTGGGCGACGGCAGGCAAGATGTCGTCCAATGCCTGCCCGGGCAGCGTGATCCACGAGGTGAACACGGTGCGCAGCCCGGAAGCATCCGGCTGGGCGGCCAGCAGGGTTCGATACCCACCAAGGGCGGGGACGGCCAGTGCGTCGAGCAGTTCGACGGTGTCGGCGGGCCGCCGGAAGCCCGCCAACGCCTCGAACTCCGTGAGCGCGACGATCAGCTCGGGCTTGTGGTTCGGATCCCGGTAGTTGCGTACCGGAGAGTCGATGGGGACACCCGCGGCGTTCTCGCGTGCAAAGCCTTCCCGGGCCTGAGCACTGCTGGGATGCGCCTGCAGCGACAACGGCTCTTCTGCGGCAAGCAGTTTCAGCAGATACGGCAGGCGCGACTCGAAGTGCTGTGCAGAGCCGCCCAGGTGCGTGCCCGGGTCGCCGTCGATCAGCGTGAGCAGTGGTGTGCTGCCGCCCTCGTGCACGACGTGCGCGGAGTCGGCCGGGTGAGCGCCGAGCCAGATCTCTGCCTCGGGATGATCGGACGGCACCGGGCGGCCTTGAATCCGAGCCAGCGCCGTTCGCGAACCCCATGCGTAGGACCGCACCGCGCCTCGCAAGAGCTGCACTAGCTACCGCCCATCAACAGCAGATACGCGGCAGTGGTGTCCAACCGCGTCGCCAACACGGACATCGTGTCGAGCACCGAGAGTCTATCCGGATCCGGCACCGGTGCGGGATTGTCGAATTCGGATCTCACGCGCTCGCCGCCGAACAGCGGCTCACTCGAATCGGCGAGCAACAACTCCGATTCCGGAACACCGGCGATTCGTCGTTCGGTCATCGCGCGATCGGCGTCCGAGGCCACCACGACGATGCGCATCGGCAGCACCGGCGGTGGTCCGTCGAGCTGCTCGTCGTGAAAGAACGAGTCGAATGTCTGTGGTGTGCCGGATGATTCGACGACGGACGCCCGGATGGATGCAGCAATGACGTCGCCCAGCTCCCCCGCACCGACGACGACACCCGCAACGCGCAGCAGCACCTCGCTGCCGTGCCGAGCGACCTCGACCGCAGCGGGACTGCCCCCGGTCAGCACCACCCGCCGACCGTTCAACCCACTGGCGAGGGCCTTGGCCGGATTGTGGAACATCTCGTTGGACGGACTGTTTCGTACCGCCTCTGCGTCGAGCAGGTCTGCAAGACGAGACAAATTGGGCAGCAACGTCTTCCACGATCCGCCGGCAACCGCCCCCAGTACGGCCACGAACGCCGCGAGGTAGCGCATCAGAGCATTGTGGTCACGGACTGCGATTCGCGGCGGCAGCCACATGACTCTGGCTCCCCGGACGGCACGCAGAGGCCCCTCCTCGGGAGCGACCACCACGACTTCGGCACCGCGCCGGGCTGCCGCGTCGACCGACTCGGCCAGTCGTGGATCCCCGGCGTCGTCGCCTGCCACCACCACCACGTCGAGTGGGCCGATCCACGGCGGAGTTCCGGTGCTTCGTACGAGAGGGACCCCGAGGCGATCACCGAGCGCGGCGACGAGCAGTGACGCTGCCCGGCTGCTCCGTCCGTCGCCGGTGACGATCACCACGCTCCGGGGACGCAGATCGGCCAACCGGGCCAGAACCGATTCGTCGACCGCGGTCGCAACGGCACGAACCTGCGCGCCCGCCAGCGCTGCGCTACGCAGGGAGCCCTCACGATCGGCTGCGATGAGAGCATCCGAATCGTCGAGATCGACCAGAGACGACACTGCCGTCATGGCTGCGACACCTCCCCTTACCTCACCCGCTCGAAACGTCTGCATACCCACTCATGAACCCTTGGTAACCACTATTCCAGTCCGGCGCGAACGATGCTCAATATCTCTGTCGAAAGCGCGTCGACATCCGCTGCGGTGCGTGCTTCGACGTTGAGCCGGAGCAGCGGTTCGGTATTCGAGGCCCGCAGGTTGAACCAGGCACCGTCGGTGAGATCGACCGTCACACCGTCGAGTCGGTCGATTCCCGAAGTCCGATCCGCGAACGCCGCCAGTACCGCCTCGGTGCGTTCGGCGCCGTCGTCGACGGTCGAGTTGATCTCGCCCGATGCACTGTAGGTCTCGTAGGTGGCCATCATTTCCGACAACGGGCGATCCTGTGCCCCGAAGGCAGCGAGAACGTGCAGCGCGGCGAGCATGCCGGAGTCTGCACCCCAGAAGTCACGGAAGTAGTAGTGCGCTGAGTGCTCTCCGCCGAATATGGCTCCGGTGTCGGCCATCTCCTGCTTGATGAACGAGTGCCCCACTCGGGTGCGGACCGGCGTGCCACCGAGCTTCTCGACCAGCTCCGGCACGGCGCGGGAGGTGATCAGATTGTGGATGACGACCGCGCCCGGCTCCTTGGCCAGTTCGCGTTCGGCCACCAGGCAGGTCACGGCCGATGGTGACACCGGGTCACCCTTCTCGTCGACGACGAAGCACCGATCGGCGTCGCCGTCGAACGCAAGGCCGATCTCGGAACCGGTCTCGACGACGAATCGCTGCAGGTCCACCAGGTTCGCCGGGTCGAGTGGATTGGCCTCGTGATTGGGGAAGCTGCCGTCGAGTTCGAAGAACAACGGTTCGATCGTCACCGGCAGCGGCGCGAACACGGCGGGCACGGTGTGTCCGCCCATGCCGTTGCCTGCATCCACCGCGATCTTCATGGAGCGAATACCCGACAGATCGACCAGGTCGCGCAGGAACTGGGCGTACTCGGCCAGCACGTCACGAGACGCCACGGTCCCGGCCGGGCCGTCGAACTCCGGTACCCCGTCCACCAATTCGGCCTTGACCGTGGCCAGGCCGGTGTCCTGGCCCACTGGCTTGGCACCTGCGCGGCAGAGCTTGATCCCGTTGTACTTCGCCGGATTGTGACTGGCGGTGAACATCGCTCCCGGGCATTCGAGCATGCCGGAGGCGAAGTAGAGCTGATCGGTCGACGCCAGCCCGATGTGCACCACGTCGAGGCCCTGAGCGGTGACGCCGTCGGCGAACGCCCGCGACAGTGCCGGCGAGGAATCACGCATGTCGTGCCCGATGACGACCGAGCGCGCGGCCCCGGCCTCGTCACGAACCAATCGTGCGAACGATGCACCGACATCACGCACGAACGCCTCGTCGATCTGCTCACCTACGACGCCACGGACGTCGTAGGCCTTGATGACGGCGTTCACGGACTCTGCGGTTCGGGCCACGAAGATTCTCCTGGTGATCGTTGTCGACGACGCCGCACATCGGCGTCGGATATCGAGCGTCGGTAGCGGTGCGATCCACACCAAGTATCGGCAGACCGTCGCGGTCCGTTTCGGTCCTGCTCCTCCGAACCTTGCCAGACAGCAGACGGACCGGCCAGTCGGACCGATGCACACCACACTCGGTGTGCTCGGGCGGCTCAGGACGTGGGGTCGGGAAGAACTCGAAGGTGCCCGCGCCTGCCCGTTCGGACGGCCGGAGCGGATCGGCGTTCGGTGTCGGACGGCCGAGAGATCGAGCGGTCGGAGCTCTCGCGGTCCTCGGAGCGGACGCGATCGCCGCGCCCAGCCTCGCGTACGGCTTCCGCGAGGGCCGTCAGATCGTCCTCGTCGGGGCTCGACGTCGAGTAGCCGCCTTCGTAACGCACCAGTTCCCAGCCCTTGGGAGCGGTGGTGGTCGACGCGTGCACCTCGCACAGATCCCAGGAATGCGGTTCGTCGACTGTGGCCAGCGGCCCGACGACCGCGGTGGAATCGGAGTAGACGTATGTGAGCGTCGCAACGGCAGAACGGTTGCAACCAGGCCTGCAGCAGCCACGCAGTGATCTCACGAGTGCAGAGTATCCGGTGGGCCCAACCGACCGAACGACCGACACACCGGACGAGCGCGATAACCTCCCCCTATGCCTCGATTCTCATCCGCGCGCAGGATCACTTCTCGGTCCGTGGCTCGCCACGGCCGCGGCGTTCGCGGACCGGTTCTGCCCGAGGACATCCCGGCCAGGCGGTCACGAGCGGAGAAGTTCGACCGGCTGGTGCTCGAGGCTTTCGCGCGGATCGATCATCGATGGCACGAGAAGCTCTCGAAGCTCGACATCGCCGTGGACGAGGTACCCAAGATCAGGGCGTTGGATCCGGAATCGGTGACGTGGCCACCCGAGGTGGTGGCTGAAGGTCCGGTGCCGCTCTCGCGATTGGTACCCGCCGGCATCGACAAGCGCGGCGAGACGACACGCGCCAGGGTGGTGCTGTTCCGGCGACCGCTGGAACGGCGGGCCAAGCACCCGGAGGATCTGGAAGATCTGTTGTTCGAGGTTCTGGTCGAGCAAGTGGCCACGTATCTCGGCATCGACCCCGACGAGATAGACCCGGCCGGGGAATGATCGATCCGTCCGGAGACGGAACCGAACCACTCAGCCGATTCCGCGCTTGAGCCTGCGACGTTCCCGCTCGGACAGCCCACCCCAGATGCCGAACCGCTCGTCGTTGGCGAGCGCGTACTCGAGGCACTCGTCCTTGACCTCACAGCCGAGGCAGATGCGCTTGGCCTCGCGGGTGGAACCACCCTTTTCGGGGAAGAAGGCCTCGGGGTCGGTCTGCGCGCACAGAGCGCGCTCCTGCCACTGGTCCTCGATCTCCTCGAACATCTCGTCGAAACCCGCGACGAGACTGAGGAACGGCTTGGCCGGTGGTACCGATTCGGCGACGAACGGCATCGAGTCGGCGTCGGAATCCGAGTCGAGTTCGACGTCGTTGTCGATGACGTCGCTGTCGGTCTCGTCCGCCGGTTCGACGTACGCAGAACCCGCGTCGATCGAGACGCTCGAATCTGCGCCGATGCCGGACTCGGTTTGCGGCGCGTCGTCGACAGCGCTGAGATGTGCAGTGGGTCCGCCCCGCTGATCACGTGTCACGTGCTGGTCATACATCGCTTCCGCCTCCTCACCTGTGGTAGCGCAGATACTTTCGGTCCTCGTGTTCTCGAATACCTTGCCCCGCGCCGATATTCGATCGAGCTTGTCCAACGTGTCGGTCCGACTCTCGACCTCTACTCGACGTCCAGTCAGGGACGAACAGAAGGGGAACGAGTGTTCGAAACCAGGTTCGCTGCAATCGAACTCGTGCTGCGAACACTGAATGACATACCTGTGATTAGACACTTCCAGGTGTGTCGCGGTCAAGCCGATCGAGCAAATCCAATACCATCACATGCCCGAAATCGGCGCCCTCCCCGGATCGCAGCCCGTCCCGTGCGTGTCGCGGCGGTTATGGCACCTGCACACCGTCCTCTCGCACGGGTGCGGCACCGGGTGGGCGCTCACCACGCACCACCGCAACCCCACTAGGCTCGCGTGTTGTGAAAGTTACTGTTCTGGTCGGTGGTGTCGGTGGCGCTAGGTTCCTTCAGGGTCTCAAATCCTTGTTCGGCGACAACCCCGAGCACGAGATCACCGCCGTGGTCAACGTCGGCGACGACGTGTGGATGCACGGACTCCGCATCTGTCCGGATCTCGACACGTGCATGTACACCCTCGGCGGAGGAATCGACACCGATCGCGGCTGGGGTCGCATCGCGGAGACCTGGAACGCGCGGGACGAATTGGCAGCCTACGGTGCCGATCCCGACTGGTTCGGACTCGGCGACCGCGACATCGCCACGCACCTGATCCGCAGTCGTATGTTGCGCACCGGCTATCCGCTGTCGGCCGTGACCGAAGCCCTGTGCAACCGTTGGCAACCCGGAGTCCGGCTCCTGCCCGTCACCGACGATCGCTCCGAGACCCACGTCGTCGTCACCGATCCCGATTACCCGAGCGCTGAGCAGCAGCGCGCAATTCACTTCCAGGAGTGGTGGGTTCGGTACCGCGCACAGATTCCGACCCACAGCTTCGCCAACATCGGGGCCGAACAGGCAACTCCGGCACCGGGAGTCGTCGAGGCGATCACCGAGGCCGACGCCGTCGTTCTGGCGCCGTCCAATCCGGTGGTGAGCGTCGGCGCGATCCTCGCGGTGCCGGGTATCCGCGGGGCGCTTCGCACGACGGCTGCCAAGGTGGTCGGGCTCTCCCCCGTCGTGGACGGTAAGCCGTTGCGCGGCATGGCCGACGAGTGCCTGTCCGTCATCGGAGTCGAGACCACGGCGCAGGCGGTGGGCCGTCACTACGGAAGCCGAAGCAGTACCGGCATTCTCGACGCATGGCTGGTGCACACCACCGATACGGCGGTCGTCGACGGGGTGGACGTGCAGTCGGTTCCGTTGCTGATGACCGACCCCGAGACCACAGCGGTCATGGCCCGCACCGCTCTGCGCGCAGCCGGACTCGACCTGTGACCGACTCCCACGCCACACACACTGCACCGGGTGATCACGCTCCCGGCGGGGCGATCGAAATTCTGCCGGTGACCGGGCTCCCCGAGTTCCGGCCGGGCGACGATCTGGCTGCGACCGTGGCGGACCGAGCGCCGTGGCTACGTGACGGCGACATCCTGATCGTCACCAGCAAGATCCTCTCCAAGGTCGAGGGCCGTCTGGTGCAGGCACCCCGTGATGCGGACGAGCGAGATGCCGCCCGCAGAGTCCTGGTGGAGCAGGAGGCCGTGCGCATCGTCGCACGCAAGGGTCGAACCCTCATCACCGAGAATCGACTCGGCATCGTGCAGGCCGCGTCGGGAATCGACGGCTCCAACGTCGACGGCGGCGAACTGGCACTGCTGCCCGAGAACCCCCGACGCCAGTGCCGCAGCGCTCCGCACTGCACTCGGCGCGCTGCTGGGGGGTGACGGTCGCCGTGGTCGTCACCGACACCATGGGTCGGGCATGGCGGATCGGCCAGACCGACGCCGCCATCGGTGCCGCCGGCCTGGGCGTCGTACATGCGTACGCCGGAGCCGAGGACGGTCAGGGAAACGAGCTCGTCGTCACCGAGGTCGCGATCGCCGACGAGCTCGCTGCCGCGGGCGATCTGGTGAAGGGGAAGCTCGGCGGGGTTCCGATCGCCGTCGTACGTGGACTGACTCCCGTCGACGACGGTTCCACCGCCGCGACGCTGCTGCGCGGCGGTGAGGACGACCTGTTCTGGCTCGGTACCGCCGAGGCACTCGATCGTGGTCGACGCGAGGCGCTGTTGCGCCGACGGTCGGTGCGCTCGTTCACCGACGAACCGGTCGATCCGGACGCCCTTCGCGGCGCCGTTGCCGATGCCCTCACCGCCCCGGCCCCGCACACC
>NZ_BAOX01000101.1:0-15088 GCF_000813105.1 Rhodococcus sp. BS-15
CGCCGGGTGCGCCGGGTGCGATGTGGTGGCGGCCGCCGATGTTCACGGTGTCTCCTGAGCTGCTGCGGTGGTGTGTGTTGATTGTCGGTGCTCGAGGTCGGTTCAGACGGCTTCTGCGGTGGTGGCGTCGGTCATGTGATGGGTGTGACCGCGTCGGCAGGGACCCACTGCCGATCGAGGTCGAGCCGCCCCCTCTTGTTGCCCGTGGGTATCGAAAACGTAACGCTCCGAATCTTGTGCATACTCGGTCACTGACCGGAGTATCGGTGACGATGACAAGCAGCCGATGGCATGTTCGCACTACTGCCGCAGAGCTTCCCAGGTCCCGCTCCTCAACTACTGCAGACACCCTCACCCACACCGATGATTGGGCCGACTGGCTCAAAAAGACCCGCCAGACTCCAGGCACTCCGTTCTTGCTATCTCCCGCATTCGACTACGACACCGACCTGAACGATTTCTTTCGCACCACAGCGATGGTCACCATGGCCACGACGACACAGATCGGATACGCCCGCGACCTCGCGAGCTTCCCGAATTTCGTCAACCATGTTGACCACGAACGTGATTGGCGTGACATCGAAGACAGTGCCCACCTCTCCTATCTGCATTGGCTGCGACACGATCCCGACGGCCCACGCGTATCCGGCAACACGTGGAACCGTGAAGTGGCTGCGGTGAACAGGTTCTACCGCTCGGCTGACACCGCCGGGCACGTCCGGGCCAATCCGATCCCCCAGACCTGGCGACGACCCGCCCCCGCACACACCGGCTACGCGGTCTCGCGACAATCCGACGAGCTCCGCGCCGCGAACTACGGTCACGACGGCGGACGGGACCGCATCCAATGGCTTCCCCTTGCCGACTATCGCAAGTGGCGCGAGGTCGGTATCCGCGGGTTCGACGACTCCGGAATACCGCGAGAGGGTTTCTGTGGCCGGTGGTCGGGGCGTAACGCGACCTACTGCGACGTCATGGTCCGGACGGGACTTCGGAATAATCCGCACTCACCGTACTGGAACTTCCACACATCGATACCAACCGAACTGGCTATCAACGATTTTGGCTTCCGGGATCGATCGCAAAAGGCCGCTCTGCACGGTGGGTCTACGTTCCGGCCTCCCTCGTTCGCGATCTGGCTACTTATAGCGCCTTCGACCGAGCCGACGTCATCGCTGCAGCCCAGGAAAAGCATCGGTACGAGCGCATACGGCACCTCGAATGCAGCAACGTCGCACTGACCGCAGACAACATCGACGCCCTACACACCGAACATCGATCGTTGCAGCAACTTAGCCACCGGGACAACCCTTCCGCCGCTCTTGGTGCACCGATTACGTGAGCGACTCAGCCAGCTCACCGACTTCCTCGACCGCTACACGACCCCGGTCCATGACCGTTACAAAAGCATCGACGCGAACCGATGACAGATGGGACAGGTCATCCGGACATCGCATTCGTCGACGCCGCCATCGAGTGCCTCGAGGACGCCGCTGGCCGTACACCGTCGATGCTGACCTTGTCTCGACACCTCGGGCTTGCGAACACCACATTTCGTCGCCGCTACCCCGACATCGTCGACCGGCTACGCGCCTCCGAACAGGCACGAGCTGTGCCCGCGGTCAGCCCCGGCCAGGTCGACTCGAACATCGTTCGACTTCGGCAACGAAACCGACAACTGACCAGTGACCTCGCGCTGGCTACCTCGAGCATCCAGCGCCTCTTTATCGACAACCGTTCATTTCGTCGGCAACTCGAAGATGCCACCGCCGTCACTCGTCTGTCCCACCGGCCGTGAAATCTGTTGTGCCCAAATCCGTTCAGCCGTGGTATCGGGTTTGCCGTTCTCTCGCTCGCTGGATGACTTCGATCGCTTCAACAGCTTCGTCTGCACGGAGCAGCTGATGGTCACGTCTCGACCGCTGGGAATTGTGATGTTGACTGCGTCGCCCGCGACGACGATGAGACAAGCGACAGCGTGTGTTCGACGACCCCGATCCGTACCCACCGAAACCTCGGAGGGGCCGCGCGGTTGTGTTTTCTTCGACTGCACCGCCGCAAGACCGCTTAGCGCCGGCGTCAGGGCAGGGCGGCGATTCCGTCGTACATGACCCGCCGGATGGCCACACCCATGCGCTTGTCGGAGATTTTCTCCGAGCCGCGCAGCGCGGCGATGATGGCTGCGATAATCATCCCGTTGATGGCTCGCGCTGTGGCGTCGACGTCGAGGTCGGCGTGCAGGTACCCGACGCGTACCCCGTGTTCGAGGTATCCGGCGGTCAGGTCTGCTGCCAGGTCGTGGAAATCGAGGACTCGTTCCCTCATCTCGGCGTCGATCCCTGCCGCTTCGAGTAGCAGAAACCGAGCTACCCGTGGGTCCGTACCGAAGACCGACCACAGCGACTCCCCGATCCGGGCGACCTGCTCGCGGTAGTCATCGAGAGTGTCGACCGCGTCGGGGGCGTTCTCTGCAGCGAGGGCGGTGACAACGCGTCCCACGATCTCGGTGATGACGTGGTCGACGATGTCTCTCTTGTTCTGGAAATACCGGTAGAAGGTGCCGTGACCTATCCCGAGTTCAGCCGCGATATCCGCGATCCCGGTGGCGTGATACCCACGATCTGCGAAGCAGTCGAAGGCGGTGTCGACGATTTCCTTGCGCAACTCCTGCTTCTTGCGCTCGGCACGGGTCATGCGAGGTGCGTCCGCTGTCATCGGCCCAGCCTATTGCCTCACATCAGTTTGTGACATACGGTTCCGAAAGTGACATCGAATACCGCTTCGTGCGGTCGATGTCGATCGTGTCCCGACTGGGCCGCGTGCACGCATTCTCAGAAGGAGTTGACATGCCGGCTCGATATGACGCCGCCATCATCGGTGCAGGATTCGGCGGCATGGGAGCCGCGATCGAATTGGGCCGACTCGGCTACGACAAATTGGTGATCCTCGAACGCGAATCGGATCTCGGCGGGACCTGGCACGTGAACAGGTACCCGGGCCTTGCGGTGGACATACCGTCGTCAACGTACTCCTACTCGTTCGAGCCCAATCCGTACTGGTCGCGCCTGTTCGCGCCCGGTGCCGAGCTCAACGACTACGCCCACCACGTCGCGGACAAATACGACGTGCGTAAGTACATGCGATTCGACACCGCCGTGGCCGGTGCCGCTTGGGACGAGCTCCACGGACATTGGGTCGTGCGATGTGCGGACGGTACCGAGCTCACCGCAACGTATCTCGTCACTGCCACCGGCTTTCTGTCGCAGCCGAAGGTCCCCGATATCGACGGCATCGACACGTTCGCCGGCAAGATCATTCACACCACTGCGTGGGACGACTCGTACGACCTGACCGGTACACGCGCAGCGGTGATCGGCACCGGTGCCACCGCAGTTCAGCTCATTCCCGAACTCGCCGAACAGGTTTCCGAGCTCACCGTCTACCAACGCACTCCCATCTGGGTGAGCCCCAAACCTGATGTCGCCATCCCGAGCGCTCTGCGAAAACTGTTCGCCGCAGTCCCACTGAGCCAGAAATTGGTCCGCCTGATCGGGACCTCCATCCTCGAGGTGATGATGGTGACCGGGGTACTGCAGTACAAGCAGCTGCCGCTGGCGAACAAACTCGGGGAGACGTGGTGCCGCGCCCACCTCACCCGTCAAGTCCGTAATCGCGCCCTGCGCCGAAAACTGACCCCGGACTACTCCTTCGGCTGCAAACGACCGACGTTCTCCAACACCTACTACCGCACCTTCACCCGAGACCACGTTCATCTCGAGACCGCGTCGATCGACAGCGTCGACGCGACCGGAATCCGCACCGCCGACGGCACCCGACGCGATATCGACGTCCTGGTCCTGGCAACCGGATTCAACCTGTGGGACGTCAACTTCCCCGCAATCGAGATCCTCGGGCGCGACGGCCGCAATCTCGGACAGTGGTGGCGCGAGAACCGATTCCAAGCCTACGAGGGCATCACGGTCCCGAAATTCCCGAACTTCGTCTCCCTCAACAGCCCCTACTCGTACTCGGGTCTGTCGTACTTCACCACCATCGAATCTCAGATGCGACACATCAACCGCTTGTTCACCGCCATGCGCGAGCGCGAATCGACGGTCTTCGAGGTCTCCCAGGACGCCAACGACGAATTCCTGAACCGGATGACCGACAAGGTCGCAGACTCTGTGTTCGCCCGAGGCAACTGCGCAACTGCCAACAGCTACTACTTCAACCAGCACGGCGAAGCAACACTCCTCCGCCCCAGCTCCACCCTGAGCACATTCCGCGAAGCCAGCCACTTTCCACTCGAGGACTACCACTACGCCTGACGCGCCCCCCACACCACCTCGCACAGGTGACGCTCACGACCGAGACCACGTGTGCGCCCATCGACCACCGAAAAGGCAACCATGAACAACCCCTCGACAGCGCTCGTACTCGGATGCGGTGCCGCAGTCGGCGCAGCATGGACGGTAGGAGCGTTGGTCTCGATTCGCGACGAACTCGGAATCGACCCCACAGACGCCGATCTGATTATCGGAACCTCGGCCGGGGCACAGTACGGCGTCATGTTGTCCGCCGGTATCGGCGTCGACGATCTGGTGGCACTGCAGCGTGGGCACCCCACGCACCCTGCGTTGACCGGTCACCTTTCCGGTGAACCCGCCGCGGTACCGCGCATTCCATTCGGAATTCCCAGCCACCTCCGTCGCGTGGTCCGCTCCGACCTTCCCACCCTGGCACGGACCAGCGCGTTGCTGCCAGACGGCACCCTGACCCCGCACTGGCTCCACCGGCTCGCACACCTTCTGGCACCACGCGACTGGGTGGATCACCGAAAGCTGCGGCTGGTGGCGATGGATGCAGCCACCGGTCAGCGAGTTGTCTTCGGCGCACCCGACTCACCCGCAGCAACTCTCGCACAAGCCCTCCACGCCTCGTGGGCGGTGCCGGGAATGATCAGGCCGGCCACCATCGACGGCCGCCAATACCTCGACGGCGGTACGTGGTCCACCGCCTCAGCGGACTTGGCCGCCGGATACGACCGGGTGATCGTCATAACGCCGATGGCATCGCTGCGCCACGTCGCCCGCACCGGTGCCGGCCACATCGAACACGCCGTGCTGCGCAACCCGATGACCGCAGGCTTATGCGCAGAACTGGCTACGCTGCACGGATCGACGCAGCTGGCCGTGTTCACCCCCGGCACCGAAGACTTGGCCGCAATGGGCCCGAACTTTCTCGACCCCAGGCGACGGAAGGCCGCGCTCGACACGGCGCTGCGCACCACCGCAGTCACCGCCCGCAGCATCCAACGTCGATGGAACGCAGGCCGCACCGATTCCGGCAATGAGCGGACCGGATGAGGCTCAGGCGCAGGGCGGCCGTCAACCAGGAAACGTCTGATAAACGCCGATAGCGAGGAGACGAATTCGTCCCGACTGTCGTGGGTCGAAATCCTCCGAACGATCTTCATATGGCCCGCCCACAGCAGTCCGTCGACGGCATGAGCCAGGAAATCCGCATCGATGGCCGGGCACTACCAGGACCGACGCGATCAATGCCGAAATCCGTTCGATCAGAGCCGATTCCAGAAGATCGGTCTTAAGAAGGATTCGCTGCAGCATCTCCGAGTCGAGAACGCACCCGAAGCATCGACGTCCAAGACGATGGCGCGCACGACCTGACCGAACACTTCAGCATCGCCGCGAGCCCACGCACCGCAGCTCTATTTCTCGGAGCTCTCGATCCCGACGATGCCCCACCTGTAGCGTGCACGTTCAACACCCCTCTAGGACACTGACATCGGCCCGTAGAGCGGGACTGCCCCGAGTTCAGTTGACTGTCGGGGTTGAGTGGTTCAGGCCGCGTGTGCGGTCTGGTTGATTGTCTCAAACGCCCCCGCAAGCGGGAGGGACCCCCAGATCGGGGTGAGTTTGCCGAGGCGTCGTTGGCGGCGCTTTCGGTGATAGGTCCGTTCGATCCAGGTCACAATTGCCAGCCGTAGTTGCTCGCGGGTCGACCATCGTTGACGGTCAAGGATGTTCTTCTACAGGAGGGCGAAGAACGACTCCATCGCCGCGTTGTCGCCGCACGCCCCGACACGGCCCATAGATCCGCGTAATCCATTGTGGGGCAACGCGTGCACGAACTTCCTGGAGCGGAACTGGGCAAGTTCAACCGGTCGTTGCAACACCGGGCTGTTGGAGTGAGCTTAGCTGCTCGGTGAAGACCTCGGTTGGGGTTTTCCATGGCACCCTTCTTCAGATTCCGAAGTCCTTCGCGATCCGGCGCAGCGAAGCCTCGCCCTTGCGTGCGACGGCGATGACGTCGCGGCGGAACTCCTCGGGGAATGCTTTCGGCATGGGGAACATCCTTCCACCGCGAGGAGCGGATCCTCACAGATCAGATGTCAACCAAAGCCGGGGCAGTCCCGTTGTATCAGGTCCTTGCGCTGCGGTCATTCAGTCAACGTCAGCCAGTAAAACGATATGAATTCAAACGGCCGAACGCTCCTCCGACGCCGCCGTGCCCGCATCGCCGCAGGTGAACCGCCGATCGTCGAATGTGCTACACCACGTTGACAATTGGGGCGATTCAACCAATACGGACATCGGCGGCCGCGTCGCTCCGCCCCGGATCACCACGAAGCTGGCACGATGGACAGCGTGCCGAACCACAACTACGGACTGACGGTGCACTGGACGGGCAACCGCGGCAGCGGCACCACCGGTGCCGACAGCTACGACCGAGACCACACCGTCTCGGCACCCGGCAAACCCGATATCCACGCCAGTGCCGATCCGAGTTTTCGCGGTGATCCGCAGCGGTGGAATCCCGAAGAATTGCTCGTTGAACTCGCTGTCGAGCTGCCACATGCTGTGGTACCTCGGGCTGGCCGCCGCCTCCGGTCTGACCGTCACCGAGTACGTCGACTCCCCCACCGGAGTGATGACCGAGCAATCCGACGGATCCGGGCAATTCGTCGAGGTCCCTCTGGCACCGACCGTGACGATCACCGATCCATCGATGACGCACCGCGCCGAGTCGCTGCACGCCTCCGCGGCGGCCAAGTGCTTCATTGCACGGTCGGTCAATTTCCCGGTACGACACTCGCCGACAACTGAGGTGGCGTCATGACCGTCCCGCTGATCGTCGACGTCGACACCGGAATCGACGACTCGCTCGCCCTGCTGTATCTCCTGGCCAGCGCGGACGCGAGATTCTCGGTATGGCGTCCACCGCGGGCAACGTGCCGGTGAATCAGGTTGCCGCGAACAACCTGGCGTGGCTCGACCTGTGCCGCGCAGGCGACGTCGAGGTCGCGCTCGGCGCACAGGCACCTCTCGTGGCACCGCTGATGACCACCGAGGACACTCACGGACCGCAAGGAATCGGTTACGCGGAACTACCGGTGTCGCCGCGGCAACTGTCGTCGCGAGACGCCACCACGATGTGGATCGAGCTCGTTCGTTCGCGTCCCGGTGAGATCACCGGGCTCGTCACCGGTCCATTGACCAATCTCGCGCTCGCGATTCGTCGTGATCCCGAGCTACCTCGACTGTTGAGGCGATTGGTGTTGATGGGCGGCGCTTTTCAACACCAGGGCAACACCACACCGACCAGTGAATGGAACATCGCCGTCGATCCCGAGGCCGCCGCCGAGGTGTTCGCGGCCTTCTCCGGACTGCCTCCGGAACGACACCCGATCGTGTGCGCTCTCGACATCACCGAAACCATCGAGATGACACCCGAGCACGTCCGGCGGCTCGCCGAACGAGCCGGAAGCTCTCCGCCCGAAGTGATCTCGCCCGACGACGCCGCGGGTGTTCGATCGACCGCGTCCAATCCGATCGTGCGCCACTTCTCCGACGCGGTGCGGTTCTACATGGAATTCCATCGCGATCACGACCAGGGATTCCTGGCGCACATGCACGATCCCTTCGCTGCGGCGGTTGCGATCGACGCAGACATCGCCACGTACCGGCACGCGACCGTCGATGTAGAACTCACCGGAACCCTCACTCGCGGAACGACAGTGGCGGACTGGCGCGGCATGTGGGGTCGGGAGCCGAACGCCGCGATCGCCACGCACACCAATCCGGAGGCGTTCTTCGACCGACTGATCGAACGAGTCGGAGCTCTCGCGGCCCGTTTGTACCCCGAAGTGCAATAGGTAGAAGCGCAGCAAGCAGAACGGGAGTCAGGAATCGAATGCGTCGAGAAGTTCCTGTGCGGCAAGCGCAGCCGTCAGAGAACCGTCGCGCACACGGGCTTCGACGTCGCCGCGGATCGCCTTGACGGAGGGATTCTGCGCCAGCCTGCGCAGCAGTTGGTCGTTGACCATCGTCCAGGTCCAATCGACCTGCTGCTTGCGGCGCTTCTCCGCGAATTCGCCTGCGTCGCTGAGTACTTGCTGGTGCCGCAGCACGGTATCCCAGTACTCGTCGAGTCCAGTGCCTCGATGGCACTCATGGTCAACACCGGAGGCTTCCAGATCGCATCGTGCGGGTAGATCAGCCGCAGCGCCCCCGCCAACTCCCGCGCCGCGTTCTTCGCGTCGGTCGCGTGCTTGCCGTCGGCCTTGTTGACGGCCACCAGATCCGCGAGCTCGAGAACGCCCTTCTTGATGCCCTGCAACTGATCTCCGGTGCGCGCGAGTGTGAGGAACGTGAAGCAGTCGACCATGTTCGCGACCGTCACCTCGGACTGCCCGACGCCCACCGTCTCCACCAGAATGACGTCGAAGCCTGCCGCTTCGAGGAGGACGATCGTCTCCCGCGTCGCGCGTGCGACCCCGCCCAGAGTTCCCGACGTCGGGGACGGCCGAATGTATGCGTTCTCCTGCACCGCGAGCCGCGACATCCGGGTCTTGTCACCCAGGATGGAACCACCGGTACGCGTCGACGACGGATCGACGGCCAGCACCGCAACCCGGTGCCCCTTCTCGATCAACCGCATCCCCAGCGCATCGATGAACGTCGACTTGCCGACCCCGGGTACTCCGGTGATACCGACCCGGTGGGAACCGCCTGCATCCGGTAGGACCCGAAGAAGAAACTGCTGCGCCAGATCTCGATGATCCGATCGGGTCGACTCGACCAGGGTGATGGCCCGCGCCAGGCCGGATCGCTCATTCGCGCGGACCGACTCGGCGACCGCATCGATATCGATGACTCGACCCCGCGTCGGCGACGCCGTGCTGCTGTGACCCGCGCTGCTGCGACCTGTATCGCCGGAATTCGCGTTGTTCGGAGAACTCATACTCAGGCGTTGGCCTCGCGCGGTGCATGCCCGAGTGCGACGGACAGCTTCTCCACCAGCCCGATCGCCGCGTCGGCGATCACGGTGCCCGGAGGGAAGATCGCCGCGGCGCCCGCCGCGTAGAGCTCGTCGAAATCGCCGGGCGGGATGACGCCACCGACGACGATCATGATGTCCTCGCGCCCGACGTCGGCCAGTGCCTGGCGCAGTGCCGGCACCAGAGTCAGGTGTCCCGCCGCCAGGGACGACACACCGACCACGTGGACGTCGTTGTCGGCGGCCTGACGGGCCACTTCCTCGGGCGTCTGGAACAGCGGGCCGACGTCCACGTCGAAGCCGATGTCCGCGAACGCCGTGGCGATGACCTTCTGGCCGCGGTCGTGCCCGTCCTGACCCATCTTGCACACCAGGACGCGAGGCCGACGGCCCTCGTCCTCGGCGAACTGCTCGACCAGCGCGGTGGCGCGGGTGATGTTCTCGGATTTGCCTGCCTCGTCGCGGTACACACCACTGATTGTCCGGATTTCGGCCTGATGGCGCCCGTAGACCTTCTCGAGCGCGTCGGAGATCTCGCCGACGGTGGCCATCTTGCGCGCCGCGTCGATGGCGAGCGCCAGCAGGTTGTTCTCCATGCCCGGCTGGTCCGACGCCGCAGCTCTGGTCAGGTTCGCCAGGGCGGCCTCGACCTCGACGGTGTCCCGCTCGGCTCGCAGTCGCTCCAGCTTCTCGATCTGCTCGCGTCGAACCTTGGAGTTCTCGACCTTGAGCACCTCGATGGTGTCGGGCTCGTCGGGCACGTACTTGTTGACGCCGACGAGGGGCTGACGGCCGGAGTCGATGCGCGCCTGGGTGCGGGCCGCCGCCTCCTCGATGCGCAGCTTGGGGATGCCCTCGCCGATGGCCTGAGCCATGCCGCCTGCTTCCTCGACCTCGGCGATGTGTGCCCGAGCCCGGTTCGCAAGCTGATGGGTGAGCCATTCGACGTAGTGCGAGCCGCCCCACGGGTCGATCGGGCGCACGGTGTTGGACTCCTGTGCGATGAGCAGCTGGGTATTGCGGGCGATGCGTGCCGAGAAGTCGGTCGGCAGGGCGAGTGCCTCGTCGAGGGCGTTGGTGTGCAGCGACTGGGTGTGGCCCTGGGTGGCCGCCATCGCCTCCACGCAGGTGCGGGCGACGTTGTTGAACACGTCCTGTGCCGTCAACGACCAACCCGACGTCTGCGAATGCGTGCGCAGTGACCGGGATTTGGCGCTTTTGGGCTCGAACTGCTGGACGAGCTCGGCCCACAGCAGACGCCCGGCACGCAGCTTGGCGACCTCCATGAAGAAGTTCATTCCGATGGCCCAGAAGAACGACAGTCGCGGTGCGAAGGTATCGATGTCCATGCCCGCATCCAGACCGGCTCGGATGTACTCGACACCGTCCGCGAGGGTGTAGGCGAGTTCGAGATCGGCTGTGGCACCGGCTTCTTGGATGTGGTAGCCGGAGATGGAGATCGAGTTGTACTTGGGCATCTTCTCGCTGGTGTACGCGAAGATGTCCGAGATGATGCGCATCGACGGCTTGGGCGGGTAGATGTAGGTGTTGCGCACCATGAACTCTTTGAGAATGTCGTTCTGGATGGTGCCGGCGAGCTTCTCCGGCCCGACGCCCTGCTCCTCGGCGGCCGCGACGTACAGCGCCAGGATCGGCAGCACCGCACCGTTCATGGTCATCGACACCGAGACGCTGCCCAGGTCGATGCCGTCGAACAGTTGCCGCATGTCGTAGATGGAATCGATGGCGACTCCGGCCATTCCGACGTCACCCTGCACTCGGGGGTGATCGGAGTCGTAGCCGCGGTGAGTGGCCAGGTCGAACGCCACCGACAGACCCTTCTGGCCGGCCGCGAGGTTCCGACGATAGAACGCGTTGGACTCGGCCGCCGTGGAGAAGCCGGCGTACTGCCGGATCGTCCACGGCTGGTTGACGTACATCGTGGGATACGGCCCGCGCAGGAACGGCGGTGCGCCCGGGTAGCTGTGCAGCGGGTAGCCCTCGGCCTCGGCGGCGGCACGATCTGCCTCGGTGAACACCGGCTTGACGTCGATGCCCTCGGGGGGTGGACCACACCACCTGCTCGGGCGTGTAGAAGTTGGCCCTCGCACCCTGCTGCACATGGGCGGTGACGTCCTCGGCCGACGGCGGCGTCGGGGTCGGCTCGTCGGGATCGACCAAAGGCACGTCGGCGAAACTTCCGATGGTGTGCGAGATTCTGCGCTCGTCGTTGTTCATGTCACGCTCGCTCATCTCTTCGCTCCCAGGGTGTCGAGAAGTTCGGTCAGCACTGCGACGGCGTCGACTTTCGCGGTCAGGAATCCATCGGGACGCGAGGTGCCCTCGATGCCGGTGAAGATCTTCTCGGGGCCGGCGAGCAGAACCTGCGTGACGCCCGCTGCCCGGAGCGCGTCCACCGCAGTGGCGGCCTCGTCCGCGTATCGCTTGTCGGTGCCGCACACCACGACTGTGTGAGCTCCGGACGCCTCCACTGCCCCGGCAACGGCGTCCACGGTCAGGGGACCGGGATTGACGGCTTCGATTCCGCCCGACGCCAGCAGGTTCGACGCGAATGTCGTTCGGATGTTGTGTTCGGCGACGCTGCCCAGCGGCACCAGGAGCACTGTGGGGCGCGCATCGTGCTCGGCCATGTAGCATCCGACCGGTCGCGCAGCGACTCGAATGCCCGGCCGTACCGATACACCGTTGTCGAGCCCTGCGGCGCGGTTCGTTCGGGGCTCAGCGGAGCCTCGGCCAGGTTGGGAAATTCGTTGACGCCCGTCAGCGGGGTCACTCGGTGAGCGATGTCGGAATCGCGTTCGGCGCGGGTCTTCTCGATCGCGGCCACGAGCGAACCGTCGTCGACGGCGGCGCGGAATCCTCCCGACGCTTCGATGGTCTGGAAGAACTCCCAGCCTTCGCGGCGACCGCTGCCGTCAGTTCTTCGATGTACCAGGACCCGGCACCCGGATCCAGGACCCGTCCGAGATGCGCTTCTTCGAGCAGCAGCAGCTGGGTGTTTCGGGCGATGCGGGCCGCGAACGTCTTCGACACCCCGGCTGCGCCGCCGCCGAGTGCCGCATCGAACGGGAGCACGGTCACCGAATCGGCACCCCCCACTCCCGCTCCGAACGACGCCAGCGTGGTCCGCAGCATGTTCACCCACGGATCCCGCTGCGACATCATCGCTTCCGAGGTCACTGCATGCTGAGGAGCGTCACCGGCGTCGGGAGCTCCGCACACCTGCGCGATGCGCGCCCACAGCGTGCGAGCGGCCCGGAACTTGGCGATGGTCTGGAACTGGTCGTCGGTGGCGGAGAACCGGAACTCGATCTGTCGCAGGGCATCCGAGATGCCGATACCGGCATCGGTCATGGACCGGAGATACTCGAGTCCTGCGGCGATCGCCGCGCCGAGCTCCTGTGCGTCGCCGCTACCGAGATTGTGGAACACGGTGCCGTCGACCGTGATCGTACGAACCGTCTCGGCGCGACCGATCGACTCACGAACCAACTCGAGCGCCTCGGTCATCTCGATCGACTCGGCTCCGCCCAACCCCGCTGTGAGAGTGGACACGCCGAGCCGGACGTCGACTGCGGCACGCTCGTCGATATCGGCCGAATCGAGTACCCCGAACACCGCGGCTGCCGCTGCGGACGCGTCCCCGCGCGCATCGAGCGTCAGCGGTGCGAGCTCGAGAAACACTCCGCGCAGAACTTCCGGCAGAGCGATCGGATCGACCCCACCGTCGCCGACCGTCAACCACAGGGCGCTGGTGCCGTTGGAGAGCGAATCGAGTATCTGGGTATTGAGTATCGACGCGTCGTCGGCGCCGCGTACCGAGCCGTGGCGGGTGCACACCTTCCAGCCCGCGTTGACGTCGCGGTGGGGGTCGCGGCCCCGCAGGTAGGGAAACTGCCCGGGCAGCGGGCCTTCCGGTCGCTCGTCGAACGCGGTGTACAGCGGGGACACGGTGATCCCGTCGTACGTCGTGGAATCGAGTAGATGCTCGGCATCGGCGGGCAGATCGGCCACCTCGACCCGACGCGATTTGGCCAGGACACCGGCCACTGCCTTCTGCCAGGCCGCATGAGCGCTGCGTGCGGCATCTTCGTGCGACGCGATGGACACGTGTGCTTGCTCCCTCGGTTCGGCGGGTAGTCCTGCGCCCGACTTGAAGTGATGCTAACCCCACCGCAATGCAGGTTATCGTGAGGATCACCTCACGTTCGGTCGTGCAGCTCGGCTCTCGAACTCGGGAAACAGCGAGGTGTCGTCTCGCGCCGGTACGCTGGCCTCTCGTGACCCGGCACCTGCGTGACGTTCGACTGATCGCGCTGCTGGCGGTGATTGCCGTCTTCGCTCTGGTAGCGGTGTTCGCACCCCATCCGACTGTCGAACAGATTCGTGATTGGGGCACCTCCGTCGGCCCGGCATTCCCGCTCGTGTTCTTCGGCGTGCACGCGATCGTGACCGTCGCGCCCGTCCCGAGGACCTTGTTCACGCTCAGTGCAGGAGTGCTGTTCGGGCCCATGATCGGTCTGGCGGTCACCATCGGCGCGTCGACGGTCAGCGCGATTCTGGCGCTGCTGTTGGTCCGTGCGATCGGTCGCGAAGCGGTGGCGGCGCGGATGTCGCACTCGGCTCTCGATTCGGTGGACGAGAGTCTGCGCCGACGAGGCTGGCTGGCCGTCGGCTCTCTGCGTCTGATTGCGCCGGTGCCGTTCTCGTTGGTGAACTACGCGTGTGGGGTGTCGGCGGTTCGGCCCGTCCCGTTCGCGCTGGCGACGGCCGTCGGGATGCTGCCTGGCACTCTCGGAATCGTCGTGATCGGCGGAGCGATCGGAGGCGAGACACATCCGGCGCTGCTGGTGTTGTCTGCGGTCTGTATTGCGATCGGGCTGAGTGGGCTGGTCGTGGATTGGCGTCTCTCGCGCGGTTCGCGATCCGAGCCTGCGCCCACGGGCGGCCGACAGGTCGGGAACCTTGATTCTGACGAATCAAGCCTTGAAGCTTGACTGAACTACATCAACGATCTAGCCTTGTCCAATGTTCGTGCTGACCGTGGACCAACGCCGCAGTAGACGCGATATCGATCGCGTGCCCGAACTGCTCGATCGATATCGCGACCACGAACTGATCCGACCCTTCGAGCGCACCGCAGGAGACGAAGTGCAAGCCGTCTGCGAGGACGCCGCGACCGTCGTCTCGATCGCTCTCGAACTGGTCTCCACCCCGCACTGGAGCGTCGGAATCGGCATCGGCTCCGTCGAACTCCCGCTACCCGAGACGACACGCGCCGGACGCGGACCGGCGTTCGAGGCAGCCCGAGACGCCGTGACCCGAGCCAAGAATGCCCCGGCAGCACTCGCCGTCAGCGGCCCCGATGTCGCTGCCGCCGAGGATGCGGAGACAGCATCGACCCTGGTTGCATTGCTTGTGATCAGACGATCGGACCAGGGCCGAGAAGCTGTCGAACTCATGGCCCGCGGGTTGTCGCAGACCGACGCGGCCGAACGGTTGAAGATCAGCAAACAAGCCATGTCGCAACGACTGTCGGTAGCCGGCTGGCACGTCGAGAACGCGGGCCGCACCCTGGCGACTCGATTGCTCGACACAGCGAACACGACGGGAAACAACCGACCATGATCGTCGCCACCCTGGTGCTGCTCGCGCTGACCGCAGTTGCCGCTACCGTTCCCGCCGGCACCGGAATTCGCCGATGGTTGCCCACCGTCGCCGCGTCGGGTCTGCTCGCGGCCAGCGGCGGTCCGGCCACGGTGGCCGA
>NZ_BAOX01000100.1:0-15129 GCF_000813105.1 Rhodococcus sp. BS-15
ATGTTCTCGATGATCTTCGCAACGCCGAGGGTGGCCGCGGAACCCCACCAGAAGCCCCGCTTGTGCGCCCCCAGCAGCATCAGCCGGCCCGCTACCTCGAGCCCGCGCTGAGCGGCGATGGTGCGCTGCAGGTACTGCACGTCGGTCTCGCCGCGCACGGCCTCGATGTCGCGCCGGATCGCATCCAACTCCGCGCCGAGCGTTTCGACGTCGGCCTCCGTGAGGTGCGCGTACTCGGGGACCACCTCGCTACAAGACACGGTGACCCTCGCGGTCGACGAATTCATCGCACGCATGCACGAGGTCGAGGGATACAGCTCGGCGCTCCAAGCAGCGGAGACCAATCAACAGCGCCGAGCAGGCATCCCTGCGGTCGTGCCGGTATCCCCGGCATCTCCCGACGAGCGCGAACCTCCCCCCGAATGACCCTCTCAGGGCAGCTCAGTGCGACGCTCGACGGATCGGGACTGGGGCGCGAGGCCGGCAGACGTGGGGATAGACCCATTCGGCGGCCAGTGAGCGAGGCCCATGCCCTGGTGCGCACAGTGATCGGCGGCCCCTGGACGCGGGCGGTCCGGACCAGGTGCGTCACAGTGGCCCGGCTGGATGTCGCCCGCAGCGGCCGCCGGGGGTCGGTGTGGGGCCGCCGCAGAACGTGCACCTGTTCTCGGATTCCTCTTCCGCCCAGTCGATACGCGCGTATGCCGCGTCGGCGACCGAGTCGGGCGTGTGGTCTGGCAGGTTGATGTAGAGGCGGAGCCCGTGGTGCTTCTCCTTGATCGCGGTCACTGTGTACTGCGGTTCGAGTTCGACAAGGTCCTGGTGGAGTTGCATGACGAGCGCGCACCAACCGGAGGGAATTCGAACTCGCGGGCGCCCCGGGAGGGTGTCGGCGAGTTCATCGGCGGCGGGTTGAGCCGCTGAGATCTGCGTGATGGGTGCTGACCGCACCACGTGACGGCGCTGCCAAGGGTCTGAACGTAAAGAGCACTGGAGTACGAACTGATCACCTACGCGGGGCCACTCAATAACCTCGCTGATCAGATAGTGGGTCGGGTGGTCGTCGAAACCGCGTTGAGTGTCCGGCCACGGTAGTGGCCGCCGTTCGTGTGTTCCCGCGTCCAGATCGAGGATGTGGATTGCGTCCTCGGTGTGGATCTTCCAGCGGCCTGTGCCTGAAGGGACGAGTTCGTTCATGTGCTTAGCCCCTCTCGTTGGAGACAAACGTGCGATCGGCGAGAATCCTCGGATCCTCATGGGGTCGCCTGAGCGTGGCAGACCGGGCGGGATTGGTCGACTTGCGGGGATCGAGTCGGGCTACGCGTCCGGATCGGTTCGGCGCCCTATTGCGTCGGAGAGAAGTTCGAGCTCGTTCATCACGTCCACTGCCGCCCAAACGCGGTCGCGTTTGGATTCGGAGATGACCTCGAGGATCCCGGCGTTGGTGAGCTTGTTCAGGGCTCGGTAGGTGGCTGTATCTGATGAGCCGGTGATCTCTTGCGCCGTGTCGGCGGCGAGTACGGGGCGTGCGAGTAGTGCGTCGATGAGCGACTCCTCCGACGAGCCGGATCGCGGGTTCGCGAGGGTGCGCCAGTATGCGGGCATCTGCTCGAGTTGGTCGGCGGCTTTGTCGGCTGTAGCGCAGGCCAGCATCGCAGCGTCTGCTACGTAGGTGACGAACGCTGCAGCATCGCCTCGGCGATACGCGCCGAGTGTGGCGAAGTAGGTGTCGGTGTCGGCGAGCATCACGGAGGCGAGGGGGACGGTGATCTTCCGGGTGAGGCCGCGCCGCCGGAGGATTGCGCTGATCAGTGCGCGGCCGATGCGGCCGTTGCCGTCGGTGTGGGGGTGGATGCTCTCGAACTGTGCGTGAGCGATCGCCGCCTGCGCGACGACGGGTACGTCGGTTCGCGCGACGAAGGCGATCAGGTCATCGATGAGGCCGAGCACCAGCTCCGGAGGTGGTGGCACGAACAGTGCGCCGCGCGGTGTGTAGTCGGACCCGCCGATCCAGTTCTGGACCGTGCGGAAGGTTCCGGCCGTGCGTGCCTCGGCGACGTTGCTTCCATCAGCTGGCGGTGAGCGCTGAGCAGGTCGGCGGCGGTGATCGTTCCGGTGTCCGCTGCAGCGATCATCGTCGCGAGTGCCTGCACGGCCGCGAGCTGTGACTTCGCCTCGCTACCTGCTTTGACGCCGGCGATGGCGAGCCCGAGCTGTCGCCAGCCGGCGTTGACGTGCTCGATCTTGGATGAGGCCACGGATTCGCTTCGCTTCGCAGGAGGAAGTCACCGAGCGGAGCGAGCGCCTCTCCTCGGCCGACATCGAGCCGCGTAATCGCGATGGTCGCGTTTTCGCAGGCCAGCAGTACGGCGGAGTCTGCCGCGAAAGTCTCAGCGGCGATGAGCGGAGGTATCGCGGTGGTGACCTGCGTGAACAGGCGATCCTCACGATTGCCTGCGCGGTTCGCTGAGACCCATGGTCGAACCTCGAAGCTGTGCGCCGGCCACATGGGTAGCCCCTCCCGTGGTGTCTTCAGTTGGGCAAAGTTGACTACGGCCAGCTGTGTCGAATGTTAGTACAGTGAAGCTGGATTAATGCAGGTCAGAGGTCACGAACTGCGTTGCGTGCGGCGGTCCGCTGGACCGTGAGGGCGGTTCTAAGGTTGACGCGACCGAGTCGTGGCGAACTTTGAGGAGGTCAAGTGGGGCTACGGGGCTTCTTGCTCCCAGATGTCGTCGCCTCGATGGTTTGCGTCGAGTTTGACGACACGCCCTAGGCTCGCACGGGACTTATGTGATGCCTGTCACAAGATCTTTTGTGGGGCCAATTGCGAATCATCCCATCGGCACTCATGCCGCCTGGCCTGCCGACATGAAACTTGTGTGACTGCAGTTGTTACCACCCATGACAAGGATTTCTGAAAAGTCGATCTTCGCGGTCAGAAGTGCTGTGATTGGCAGGTCAGTTTAGGCGCGGAGCTCGAAGTACTGTTTGTTCCGCGCGCCCGGGGAGATCCGGGAGCACCCGGGAGAAGGTTTGTATGGCTATCCAGCGCGAGAAGGCCAAGCGTGTCCGGGTGGAACTGCAGCTGGACCCCGATGTCGCTGAGCGGCTTCGGTCGATTGCTGCAGATGAGCAACGGAATGTCTCGGTCGTGGCGCAGCGGCTACTAGTGGCGGCCATCGATGCCGATGAGCGGGAGAAGGAGTGATCAGCAGGAAGAGATAGTGCGGTAGCGACATGCGCCACAGGCGCTGACATACCGGAAGCCCCGGGCTGGTACCCCAGGGCCTCCGGAGCGGACTGGATCCGCAGATGATCACATTTTCGATCCTCATAAGGAGGACCATGTTTATTTCAACGTACCCAGGTACGACTGTCAAGCGCTGCGCGCGGTGTGTCGGGTGGGTGATGCCCTGATGGTTCGCTACAAGGCGCACCGCGCGCAGCTGGCGCTGCCCGGTATTGCACCAGAGCCGGACGACCTGCCCGATTCGGTAGTCGGACCGCGCACCATCGGTCGATTCACCGGAGACCCGCGGGGATGGGTGCCCGCCGGACAGGAGGAGAGGTTCGAGCGGCTGTCGAAGGCGACGAGCACGGTGGGGAACCCGGATCTCCGGGAGTCGGCAGCGAGGATTGGCGCTGCCCTGGTGTGTCGGCTCAAGGAGGGTACTGAGGCGAACGATATGTCGCATGTCCAGCACGTCATCAGGTTCATCGCTGGGTATGTCGAGCCGCCTCTGCCGATCGACGTCCAGTCAGTGTTCCGTCGGTCAGTGGTGGACGGATATATCAATCACCTGATCGCAACGGGACGCGAGCGGGGCGCCCGGCAGAACCAGTATCTCTACTACGCAGTCGGCCGGCTGGTCCATCCCCGTGAGTACCCGTTGTCAAGGGCGGCGAGCAAGAAGCCGAAACGCCGTACTGCGGCACCGGCGAGCGACACGTTGATCGCGGACTGGTATCGCACCGCCGCATCCCTGTCGGGCGAACAACAGCGGCGCGCGTACGTGAGCCTGGATCTGGCCCTTGGTGCGGGGGTTCGTCAGGGTGAGCTGTCGCGAGTTCGGGGCACGTCGATTTCGTCGACGACCTACTTCGGCCGTGAGCATGCTGTGGTGACCCTTCCCAACCGTGCGGGCGGAGTGCGCCATGTACCTGTGGTTGACGTCGCGCGTTCGGAACGAATCTTGCAGCGTGCCAAAGAGGTGGGTGACGCGAGCATGATGACTCCCGGCATCGGTCCCACGGACCGCAACTTCGGCAATCGTCTCAACGAGTACCTTCGCAGGCACGGGCACACGTCGATCGACTTGCTCGCTGCACGGGAGCGATGGATACACGACCTCGCGAAGACGGTCCCAGCGTGCCTCATGGTCCAACTCGCCGACGTGAGCACGTTCGCATCGATCAAGGACCACCGGCCGTCGTTTCCGATCTACGGTATCCGCGCCACGTTGGTCGCTCTCGATGGACGGGGGGTGCCAGCGTGATCAGCACCTTCCGTCCTACGCTCACGGTGTCGGAGTCGCTGTTCGCCGAGGCGGTCGGAGTGATCGATCGATCCGGCGCTGACCGTCTGATCGATGAGATCCATCAGCAGTCGGTTGGGCCCGGAGGTCGACGAGCTGCCGGAGTCCGGTACACGATTCGAGCAGTGCTGGTATCGGCACTGCTATGCGTGATGCTCAAACGTCCTCCCACGGTTGCTGGCATTCTCCAATTGATCAGTGACTTCACCCCGAAGCAGCTGGCTGAAGTCGGCATGGACGGGCAGGATCTCGATCCTGTTCGGACCAGTTCGCGTACCGAGTACGCCCGGCTCCATGCATTCCTCGCCAGGAGCTGGCGCCGATCGACCCCGACCCGGACTTGCCAGCACGGCGCATCACCAACGAAGAGCATCAGCAGATCGTCCGCAGGCGGAGTCGCGAACAGAAACAGGCATCGCATCACGCAGCCGAGCTGCTCTCGAAGGTGGCCAACAGCCTGGTGGCTGGCTCAGTCCTGGACCGCGCACCCGAGGGATGCGCAGGCGATCTCGTCGTGGACGAGTCGATCTTCGACCTCGCCACGAACATGACCGGCCTGGGCGTCGCGAGCGATAAGCGGCGTGGTGCCACTCCTTTCGCCAAGCCGTATGGGCGTGACCGCAGTAACAAGGTCCGCACCGACGGTCAGAAGGCTGCTCTCACGAAGAGCGGAGTAGGTATTGGCCTCACAGCGCTCACGCGGATCGGTGAACCCAACCGTATGCACGGCGTAGCTCCCGTCATCATCGGCATCGACGTACACCCCCCGACATCCGGGGACGCTGGCGCGGTCCTCCGGGCGCTGGCACATGCGAAGGAGAACGGACTGACTGCGCGCAAGGACGGCACCCGAACGCGCTGGCCCTATCTCACCGTCGACATGGGATACAACTCCAAGCGAGGCTTCGCCGACTCGATGGTGCGCGAACAGTACGCATACGTGGGGCGGTACCCAAAGCACTGGATCATGATTCATGACAGCCTGCCCGCCACTGAAGGCGGCCGGAAACCCGGGCCAATCATGGTCGCAGGGGACTTTTACTGCCCTGCGATAACCGACATTGCAGAGAAGGTCACGGTGCCGCCAGGGCGAGAGATGTTGGCGTCGAAGCCGCCCGGATTCGCAGACCACGACCGCCGCCTGCAACGGACTCTCCCGCTTCTCATGGGAAGGAACTCGCGGCCAGTTCACGGTGTGATGCAGCGGGGCCAGCCGTCCGACATTCGCCCGAAAGCGCCCGAGCTCGTCAAGACGCAGCTCGTTTGCCCGGCGGCGTTCGGCCGCGTTCGTTGTCCGCTCCGACCGGAGTCGATGGATATCCACGGAGATGTCCCCACGCTCGAACCAACGTGGACAGCGGACCAGTACTCGTGCTGCGACAGCCCAGCAATAACCGTCGGGCTGTCTCCGGATCAGCTCAGGATGGCCCAGTTCGGGCTAACACCAGGTTCGTGGGAGCACATGGTCTACTTCGAAGCCGCTCGAGCGCTCACCGAGCAAAGGTTCAGCATCCTCAAGTCGAGATCGGTAACCGGACTCTCAGACCTGACGTCGGGGCCGCGACGACAACCGATGATCGCGATCACACTCGCACTCGCAGTCGTAGTGGCCAACCTCTCGGCGCAGCGAAGCCACGCTGAGAGACGACCGCGCGGCGAGTCCATCAACCGCCGGATGCGACAACTCCAGGCAGACCTCGGATACCCACCGACCAGAACACCACCGCGCACGTAGATAGTTACCTGAGTGGCCGGCCCAACCAAGTTGGGCCGGCCACTCGTCGTATGACCGTAGACAAAGTAATCGTGGGAAATCTGACCCCCACCAGAAGGCAAGGAGCCAGCTCGCCCGCTCCCGCGCGAAGGGCCAACCGCACCACCGCGACCGCGGGTCGAACTCGCGGCCCCCAAGATGCCCCACAGCTCCCGCTACAGGTACTCCAGGTCGGAGTCCGGCCGCGAAGTAATCGTTGGAATTTCGGCACTTAATCGTTGGAAATCCATCCCGGAATGTGCGATTCACGTGCATTCGAGAACCGCTCACCACACTGGCCGCAGCTGATTCGATCGCTGCGGCCAGTAGTTTTTTCCAGGTGTCCTGCATCGAATCGTCTTACAGGCGTGTGATTTTCGGCCGATGTCGGCAGTGGAGTCGAAGTGCCGGTCCCGAGGACGTCTCGCATACGGAAATTCGCAGGTGAGAGCCCATAATAGGCTTACCTTATTTGCGGGGGCACCCAGGTACTGACTTATCGTTCGTAGTTGGATCGGCCTCACCACGGCCGGATCCGCCCGACCTCACTTTTCTACCACGCGCCTACCTGCTCGTGCAGAGGAAAGCGTCGACGATCGACAGGTGCAGCTTCAACGGCGAGGACGCACCGCAGGCCGTTCGTGCAGCCGGTTACACCACACCGTCGCCGACGAGTATCAAGGCTGGACTTATCCGAAGGCTAGGTATGAAGCACACTCCGGGCCCGCAAGGCCTCTACGATCCCGCCAACGAACACGACTCCTGTGGTGTCGCGTTCGTGGTGGACATGCACGGTCGACGCAGTCGCGACATCGTCGAGAAGGCGATCACCGCCCTGGTCAACCTCGAGCACCGCGGTGCTGCCGGCTCCGAACCGAACACCGGTGACGGTGCGGGCATTCTGATCCAGGTTCCGGACGCGTTCTTCCGCGCCGTCGTAGATTTCGAGCTCCCCGCGCCCGGCGCGTACGCAACCGGTGTCGCATTTCTTCCGCAGGGCCGCAGCGACGCAGCACGCGCCTGCGAGGGTGTCGAGCGCATCGTCGTCAGCGAGGGCCTGACGGTCCTCGGTTGGCGTGAGGTTCCCACCGACGACTCCTCCCTCGGCGCTCTGGCGCGCGACGCGATGCCGACCTTCCGTCAGCTGTTCCTCGCTGCCCCCGACGCGTCGATCACCGACCTCGAACTCGAGCGTCGTGCGTTCGTCATCCGCAAGCGCGTCGAGCACGAGCTGGGCGAAGAGGGCGCGGGCAAGGACGGCCCCGGCCGCGAGACCGTGTACTTCCCGTCACTGTCCTCGCAGACCTTCGTCTACAAGGGCATGCTGACGACGCCTCAGCTCAAGGGCTTCTACCTCGACCTGCAGGACGAGCGCGTCGAAAGCGCACTGGGACTTGTGCATTCGCGCTTCTCGACCAACACGTTCCCGTCGTGGCCGCTGGCGCATCCGTTCCGACGCGTCGCCCACAACGGCGAGATCAACACCGCCACCGGTAACGAGAACTGGATGCGTGCCCGCGAGGCGCTCATCACCTCCGACGTGTTCGGCGGCTCCGAGGCGCTCGAGAAGATCTTCCCCGTGGTCACTCACGGAGCAAGTGACACAGCACGTTTCGACGAGGTGCTCGAGCTGCTGCACCTCGGTGGACGCAGTCTGCCGCACGCCGTGCTGATGATGATTCCCGAGGCGTGGGAGCGGCACGAGTCCATGGACCCCGCTCGTCGGGCGTTCTACAAGTACCACTCCTCGCTGATGGAGCCCTGGGACGGACCGGCGTCGGTGTGCTTCACCGACGGCACCGTCATCGGCGCGGTCCTGGACCGCAACGGCCTGCGCCCGAGCCGGCTGTGGGTCACCGACGACGGTCTGGTCGTCATGGCCTCCGAGGTCGGCGTTCTCGACATCGATCCGTCGAAGGTCGTCCGCAAGGTTCGCCTGCAGCCGGGCCGCATGTTCCTGGTGGACACCGCGCAGGGCCGCATCGTCTCCGACGACGAGATCAAGGACGAGCTCGCTGCCGAGCATCCGTACCAGCAGTGGCTCGACGAGGGCCTGACCTCGATCGACGATCTGCCCGAGCGTCCGCACGTGCACATGCCGCACGACCGCGTGCTCATCCGTCAGCAGATCTTCGGGTACACCACCGAGGAACTGAACGTGCTGGTCTCGCCCATGGCGAAGTCCGGTGCCGAGGCCATCGGTTCCATGGGTACCGACACCCCGATCGCCGTACTGTCGGCTCGCCCGCGGATGCTGTTCGACTACTTCTCGCAGCTGTTCGCGCAGGTCACCAACCCGCCGCTCGATGCCATCCGCGAGGAGATCGTCACCAGCCTCGGCGGCACCATCGGACCCGAGGGCGATCTGCTCAACCCGGGTGCCGACAGCTGCAAGCAGATCGTGCTTCCGCAGCCGATCCTGCACAACGACGACCTCGCCAAGCTCGTCCACATCAACGACGAGGGCACTCAAGAAGAGCTGCGCTCGGTGGTCGTGCGCGGTCTCTACCCGGTGGCGGAGGGCGGTGAGGGCCTCCGAAAGTCGTTGGAGGCCATTCGCGCTCAGGTTTCCGCAGCCATCTCGGGTGGCGCCCGGATCATCGTGCTCTCGGACCGCGAGTCCAGCGAGAAGCTCGCTCCGATTCCGTCGCTGCTCCTCACCGCCGCGGTGCACCACCATCTGGTCCGCGAGCGAACCCGCACCAAGGTCGGCCTGATCATCGAGGCCGGTGACGCCCGCGAGGTGCACCACATGGCTCTGCTCATCGGTTTCGGTGCCGCAGCGGTCAACCCGTACATGGCGTTCGAGTCCATCGAGGACATGATCGAGCGCGGCGCCCTCACCGACATCGAGTTCGACAAGGCCGTCACCAACTACATCAAGGCCGCGGGCAAGGGTGTGCTCAAGGTGATGTCCAAGATGGGCATCTCGACCCTCGCGTCGTACACCGGAGCTCAGCTGTTCCAGGTCATCGGCCTCTCGCAGGAACTGGTCGACGAGTACTTCACCGGCCTCAACAGCCACCTCGGCGGCATCGATCTCGATCAGGTCGCCGACGACGTCGCAGCGCGGCACGCCGTGGCGTACCTCGACAACCGTCAGGAGCGCGCGCACCGCGAGCTCGAGACCGGTGGCGAATACCAGTGGCGTCGCGAAGGGGAGTACCACCTCTTCAACCCGGACACGGTGTTCAAGCTGCAGCACTCCACCCGCACCGGCCAGTACGACATCTTCAAGGAATACACGAAGATGGTCGACGACCAGTCCGAGCGACTCGCGTCGCTGCGTGGTCTGTTCCGCTTCAAGACCGAAGAGCGGCAAGCCATTTCGATCGACGAGGTCGAGCCGGCCAGCGAGATCGTCAAGCGTTTCTCGACGGGTGCGATGAGCTACGGCTCCATCTCGGCCGAGGCGCACGAGACCCTCGCCATCGCCATGAACCGTCTCGGCGGGCGCTCGAACTCCGGTGAGGGCGGCGAGGACGTCTCGCGGTTCGAGCCGGACGAGAACGGCGACTGGCGACGCAGTGCCATCAAGCAGGTCGCGTCGGGACGCTTCGGCGTCACCTCGCACTACCTGACCAACTGCACCGACATCCAGATCAAGATGGCGCAGGGAGCCAAGCCCGGTGAGGGCGGCCAGCTTCCGGCGCACAAGGTGTACCCGTGGGTCGCCGAGGTTCGGCATTCGACGCCCGGCGTCGGCCTGATCTCGCCGCCGCCGCACCACGACATCTACTCGATCGAGGATCTCGCGCAGCTGATCCACGACCTGAAGAACGCCAACCCGCAGGCCCGCATCCACGTGAAGCTGGTCTCCGAGGTCGGCGTCGGAACGGTCGCCGCCGGTGTCTCCAAGGCGCACGCCGACGTGGTGCTCATCTCGGGCCACGACGGCGGCACCGGCGCGACGCCGCTGACGTCGGTCAAGCACGCGGGTGGACCGTGGGAGCTCGGCTTGGCCGAGACCCAGCAGACGTTGCTGCTCAACGGCCTTCGCGATCGCATCGTCGTGCAGGTGGACGGTCAGCTCAAGACCGGCCGCGACGTCATGGTTGCCGCTCTGCTCGGCGGCGAGGAGTTCGGTTTCGCCACCGCTCCGCTTGTCGTCTCGGGCTGCATCATGATGCGCGTCTGCCACCTCGACACCTGCCCCGTGGGTGTCGCGACGCAGAACCCGTTGCTGCGCAAGCGTTTCGCGGGCAAGCCGGAGTTCGTCGAGAACTTCTTCATGTTCATCGCCGAAGAGGTTCGCGAGCTCATGGCCGAGCTCGGATTCCGCACGCTCGACGAGGCCGTCGGTCAGGTGGGTCTGCTGGACACCACCGCGGCCAAGGAGCACTGGAAGGCGTCGAAGCTGGATCTGTCGCCGATCCTCGAAGAGGTCGAGTCGGCGTTCATGAACCAGAACCTCTACAACACCGGCGTCCAGGATCACGGTCTCGACAAGGCACTCGATCAGCAGCTCATCGCGGCCAGCCGCAATGCGTTGGACAAGGGCGAGAAGGTCGCGTTCGAGTCCAAGATCACCAACGTCAACCGCACCGTCGGCACGATGCTCGGGCACGAGGTCACCAAGGCGTACGGCGGCGTCGGACTGCCGGACGACACCATCGAGATCACGTTCACCGGCTCGGCAGGCAACAGCTTCGGCGCGTTCGTCCCGTCCGGGATGACGCTCCGCCTGAACGGGGACGCCAACGACTTCGTCGGCAAGGGACTGTCCGGCGGACATCTCGTGCTGCGGCCGTCGTTGAACGCCCCGAAGGGATTCGTCGCCGAGGACAACATCATCGGCGGAAACGTGTTCCTGTTCGGTGCCACCAGCGGTGAGGCTCTCATCCGCGGCGTCGTCGGTGAGCGCTTCGCGGTTCGTAACTCCGGTGCCGTTGCCGTCGTCGAAGGCGTCGGCGATCACGGCTGCGAGTACATGACCGGCGGCAAGGTCGTCATTCTGGGCACGACGGGCCGTAACTTCGGTGCCGGTATGTCCGGTGGCGTCGCGTTCGTCTTCGATCCCAACAAGACGTTCGAGGCCAACCTCAACACCGAGCTGGTCGACATCGAGGAGCTCGAGGGTGACGAGTTCACCTGGCTCCGCGACATCGTCACTCGCCATCAGGAGCAGACCGGCTCCGAGGTGGCCGAGCGGATCCTCGCGGATTGGTCACAGCAGGTGAACCATTTCGTGAAGGTCATGCCTCGCGACTACAAGAAGGTACTGCTGGCCATCTCCGAAGCCGAGAAGAACGGCGCGGACGTGGACGAAGCGATCATGGAGGCAGCTCGTGGGTGACCCACAGGGATTTCTGAAGAACACGGTTCGCGAGGTGCCCAAGCGGCGGCCCGTCGACCTGCGCCTGATGGACTGGAAAGAGGTCTACGAAGACTTCTCGAAGGACACCCTGCGCACCCAGGCAAGTCGATGCATGGACTGCGGTATCCCGTTCTGCCACAACGGTTGCCCACTGGGGAACCTGATTCCCGAGTGGAACGACCTGGTGTTCAAGGACCGCTGGCGTGACAGCATCGATCGGCTGCACGCCACCAACAACTTCCCGGAATTCACCGGACGGTTGTGCCCCGCCCCGTGCGAGGCGTCGTGTGTCCTGGGCATCAACCAGGATCCGGTCACCATCAAGCAGGTCGAGGTCGAGATCATCGACAAGGCCTTCGAAGAAGGCTGGGTGACGCCGGTCTACCCGACCCACCTGACCGGTAGGACCGTCGCCGTCGTCGGATCGGGCCCCGCGGGACTCGCTGCAGCGCAGCAGCTCACCCGCGCAGGCCACACCGTCACGGTGTTCGAGCGTGCCGATCGCATCGGTGGACTGCTGCGCTACGGCATCCCCGAGTTCAAGATGGAGAAGCGCCACATCGATCGTCGGCTGGCGCAGATGGAGGCCGAGGGCACCGTCTTCCGCACCGGTGTCGATGTGGGCGTGGACATCTCGGCCGACGAACTGCGCGAGCAGTTCGACGCCGTGGTCCTCTCCGGCGGTGCCACCGCATGGCGCGACCTGCCCATCGAGGGCCGCGAGCTCGACGGCATCTACCAGGCCATGGAGTTCCTGCCGCACGCCAATCGCGTCCAGCAGGGCGACTTCGCTGCGCCGCCCGTCAGCGCCGAGGGCAAGAAGGTCGTCATCATCGGCGGCGGCGACACCGGCGCGGACTGCCTCGGTACCTCGCACCGTCAGGGCGCCGAGAGCGTCCACCAGTTCGAGATCATGGCCCGCCCGCCCGAGGAGCGTGCGACGTCCACCCCGTGGCCGACGTACCCGCTGATGTACCGGGTTGCCTCGGCACACGAGGAGGGTGGCGAACGCGTCTTCTCGGTCAACACCGAGCGTTTCGTCGGCGAAGACGGCAAGGTCACCGCGCTCGAAGCCTGCGAGGTCGAGTTCAAGGCAGGCAAGTTCGAGAAGGTCGAGGGCAGCGAGTTCACCCTCGAGGCCGATCTGGTTCTGCTCGCCATGGGATTCGTCGGACCGGACAAGGGCGGTCTGCTGACCGACCTGGGCGTCGACTTCAACCAGCGTGGCAACGTCGAGCGCACCAACGAGTGGGTCACCAACGTCCCCGGTGTGTTCGTCGCCGGAGACATGGGTCGTGGCCAGTCGCTCATCGTGTGGGCCATCGCCGAGGGCCGCTCCTGCGCGGCCGCCGTCGACACCTTCCTGCAGGGAGCAACCGCATTGCCGTCGCCGATCGTGCCGACCCAGGCACCGCAGCGGTAGTAGCTTTTCTCGCCGAGCTCGACGTTGTGGACGGATTGCGGTCCGATCCCGTCCACAACGTCGAGCTCGTCTGCGTTTCACGACGCCGGCCACACGGTTACGTCCGTTAACCATGTGGGCATCTGATGGTCACAGGCCGCTGTCATTGTGGTGATCGAACAAACGAAGCGTTCGATCACCCAGTGAGGCCCCCTCCCCATGAGTGTCAAGAAGATCTGCGCCGGTATCGGCGTCGCTGCAGCTGTTGCGTCCGGGCTGGTCGTCGGAGCGGCATCGCCCGCCGCCGCAGACCCTGCCGATTGCCCGACGATGTACGTCGTGGCCATTCCGGGAACCTGGGAGACGAGCTCGGGTGCCGCACCGAAGCCGGGGATGCTCACCGACGTCACCGATCGTCTCGGTAGCGGCATCCGTACCGACTACGTCTCGTATCCCGCCACCGCGTTCCCCTGGGAGGGTGAGGTGTACGGGCAGTCCCGCGCCGCAGCCGTCGCCAACGCGGGCGGGATGCTGAAGGCGATGGCGGATCGTTGCGGTGCGACGAAACTCGGCATCATCGGCTACAGCCAGGGAGCCGACGCGGCGGGCGATCTCGCCGCGGCCATCGGCACCGGAGTCGGCGTCGTTCCCGCGGACAAGGTGGTGGCGGTGGGCTTGATCTCCGACCCGAAGCGCTCCGATACCGACGCTCTGGTGGGGCCGGCCGTGGTCGGAACCGGTGTCGGTGGACCCCGGGTCGGCGGATTCGGCTACGTCAGCCCCGTGGTGCGGACGTTCTGTGCCGTCGGCGATCTGTACTGCTCGACGCCCAAGGACGATTACGTCGCGCGGTTGGCCGGATTCTTGGCAGTGTCCTCCAACCCCGCGCCGAACGTCGCCGATCAGTACTCGCAGGAAGCACAGTCGCTGATCGCGGACCTCGCAGCGGCCGGTGGTCTGCCGGTGTTGCAGGGCCAGCTCACCGACCAGGCGAACGCTCAGCGTCAGAGGGAGATCGAGGCGTTCTACCGCTCCGGCATCCACCAGGAGTACCAGAGCTACGACGTCGAGAACGGCCAGTCCGCGACGCGGTGGTTGGCGCGCTACCTCACCGAAGCGGTCTGACGGCGGAGCAGCACGAAGACGGTGACTGCACTGACGGCCATCAGGACGGCGCTCGCACCCGACGCAAGAGTGAAGCCGTCGATGAACGACGAGTTCGCGACTGCAGTCAGTTGCGAGGCGAACGGCTCCGGTAGGTAATCGGCGACGGCGACGGCACCACCGATGGTCTCTCGTGCCGGATCGGCGATCTCGGCGGGCGTCTGCGCGGGGATGGCGTCGTCCATGCGGTGTCGGTAGACGGTACTGCCGATCGTTCCGAGGATGGCGATACCGACGGCTCCGCCCAATTCGGCTCCGGTTTCGGACAATGCCGATGCGGCCCCGGCCTTTTCGGGAGCCGCGGCGGTGAGCACGATGTCGGAGTTGAGCGTCGAGGCAGCGCCGATCCCGAAGGTCAGCACGGCCATACCGGTGAGCAGTAACGGTAGCCCGGAATCGGCGTTCACGAATGCCATTGCCGCGCAACCGATGGCGATGGACAACAGTCCGCCCGCAATGATCGTGCCCGTCCGGATCACCTTGCTGAGCGTCGGTGCGAGCACGGCACCGGCCGCTGCGGCGACGGCGGGAACCAGCAGCCACAGGCCGGCTTCGAGCGGTCCGAGACCGACGACGAGCTGAAGGTACTGGGAGGCGAAGAGGCTGAATCCGGTCATCGCGAAGATGACCAGGAACTGCACCACGACCGCTGCGCTGAAGGCTCGTTCGGCGAACAGCGTGACGTCGATCAGCGGGTTCGCGGCCCTGCGCTGCCGGAGAACGAACACCGCGCCCAATGCCAGCCCGGCCACCGCACTCACGGCTGCTGCGAGGTCGATTCCCTCCTGCGCGCCGTGTTTGATGGCGAAGACGATCGAGAGCATCGAGGAGATCGCGAGGACCACACTGATCGGGTCGAATCTGCCGGGGTCGGTGTCCTTGAACTCGGGGACCAGAAGTGGGGCCGCGACGAAGAGTACGACCATGATCGGGATGTTGATCAGGAACACCGAAC
>NZ_BAOX01000099.1:0-15149 GCF_000813105.1 Rhodococcus sp. BS-15
GCGATCCGCCCGCCGAGGAGTGCCCGCTCAGCGCGATGGGCAGCAGCGTCGCCAGGGAGAACCCGAGCAGCGCGGGCGTCCAGGCCCATCGCAACACCGTGCGCGACGCGATAGCGAGCACAACGGCCATGATGGCCGTCCAACGCCAGGCGCTGGCGATCTCCACCTGGTCGAGTGCGATCCAGAGATTCGCGGGCTTGATGGCTTCGGCGAACGGCTGCCCCGAGGTGTCGGACAGTGTCAGCGGCACGAGGAGCAGCGCGCAGACGGCCCAGACGATCGAGGCGACCGAACCGGTGCGCACGGCGCGGTAGCCGTCGACGTCGAGCACGCCGTTCTTCTGCGGCGGCACGAGGAACGCGGCCAGCAGGAACGATCCGATGGCGATGACGGCGGCGATCTCGCCGATCGCCCGCAGGCAGGCAGACCGTAAGTCGTGGCCGGGCCCGGGTCCGGGATTCCGAGCAACACCAAGGCATCGGAGGCGGAGAGCATCACGATGAGCGCGGCAACCACACCGGCGATCACGCCGGCAGTGACGAACACCGTCGTGGTGGCCGAACGCGGATCCCCATCCGCCCGGACATCGTCCGCCTGGAGTTCAGCGGTCGAGGGTTCGGTCTTCTCGAGATCCGGTGTTGCCATACCACCAGAGTAAGAGGTGATCGGCGGTAGTCGAAACGCGAGTCCTACACAGCGTCGTACTTGGCCGTACTCACGGCTTCGGTCGCGTCGTGATGGATGCGACCGTGTCGGGCGCGCAGCGGTTCACCGGTACCGCCCCAACGGTGGGCGATGATCTCCGCTGCGATCGATACCGCTGTCTCCTGGGGCGTCCGCGCTCCGAGGTCGAGCCCGATCGGACTCGCCAGCCGAGTGAGTTCGCTCTCCGTCAGCCCCGCCGCTCGCAGTCGAGCTATGCGGTCGTCGTGGGTGCGGCGTGATCCCATCGCCCCGATGAACGCCAGGGCTGGAATGCGCAACGCCACCTCGAGCAGTGGCACGTCGAATTTCGGGTCGTGCGTCAGTACACAGACGACGGTGCGTTCGTCCACCTCACCCGCCGCGAACTGCTCGGACAGGTAATCGTGCGGCCACGCGACCACGACCTGTTCGGCGGCGGGAAACCGCTGTGGGGTCGCGAACACCGCCCGTGCGTCGCAGACGGTGACGCGGTAGCCGAGAAAGGCACCCTGCTGCGCGACCGCGGCAGCGAAATCGATGGCTCCGAACACGAGCATTCGCGGCGGCGGAGCGTGGCTCGAGACGAACACGTCCATCCCCTCGCCCCGACGCTGCCCGTCCGGTCCGTAGGTCAGGACGGCCGAACGACCTGATGCGAGAAGCCCTTTCGCGTCGTCGGCGACGGCATCGTCGGTACGCGCGCTGCCGAGCGAGCCCCTGGTGCCCGATTCTCCGACGAGAATTCTTCGGCCGAGTCGTTCCGGATCGGCGTGCGCGACCACCGTCGCCACCGCCACGGGCACGTTGCCGCGAACGTCCGCGACGAGAGCATCCAATTCGGGAAACGTGCGCCGAGAGATCCCCTGCACGAATACGTCCAGGGTTCCGCCGCAGGTGAGCCCGACGGCAAAGGCGTCGTCGTCGGATATCCCGTATCGAGTGAGTACCGGAGCACCGGACACCATCACGTCCTGCGCGAGTTCGTAGACCGCACCCTCCACACAGCCGCCCGAGACCGAGCCGGACACGGCACCGTCCGAACCGACGACCATCGACGCGCCGACGGGACGCGGCGCGGAGTCGAACGTGCGGATCACCGTGGCGACTGCAGCCACGTCGCCGGACTGCCAGATGTGCAGTACGTCGTCCAGGATGTCGTGCATCGAACCTCCTTCGGCATCGGTCGGAACGATTCCGAGGACGCCGGCTCCCCTCAGGATGCCAGCTCAACCCGTGCCTGCTTCGACGGCACGAGCGGAAAGGTACACTCGTCAACCGTGCTCGAGCGGGTCCGCCCGCACGCGCCAGCCTCCGTAGCTCAGGGGATAGAGCAAGGGCCTTCTAATCCCTTGGTCGCAGGTTCGAATCCTGCCGGGGGCACCCTCTGACCAGCACAAACGCAAGACGCTTCGGCCCGCTGTGGTTGACTTCGGGTAACGAAGGGTCATACGTGCATCAGCTCACTCTCGGAGTCCTCTCACGTTCACGCAAGCCGAACGAGCGGCGACTTCCGATTCATCCACTTCATCTCGATCGCATCGACGCCGACATCCGAGCCCGCATGTTTCTCGAATCCGGCTACGGCGAGCCGTTCGGACTGTCCGACGAGCACTTGGCCGCACAGGTGGCGGGCATTCGCACGCGTGCCGAACTCATCGCTCGGTGCGATGTGATTCTGCTGCCGAAACCGCAGGCCGAGGATCTCGCTGCGCTACGCCCCGGACAAACGCTGTGGGGTTGGCCGCACTGCGTCCAGGATCGGGCACTCACCCAGATCGCCGTCGAACGCAAGCTGACACTGATCGCGTTCGAGGCCATGAATCACTGGACGCCCGACGGCTGGTTCAATCTCCATGTGTTCCACAAGAACAACGAACTGGCCGGCTACTGCTCGGTGCTGCACGCCCTGCAATTGATCGGATCCACCGGCGACTACGGCCGAAGGTTGCGTGCCGCGGTCATCGGCTTCGGGGCCACGGCCCGCGGCGCGGTCACTGCACTGAACGCGCACGGCATCCACGACGTCGATGTCTTGACGCAACGCGGTGTCACGGCCGTGAGTTCGCCCATTCACTCGGCCAACATCGTGAATTTCGATCTCGACGACGCTGATCCCAGGCAGAGCCGAGCTCTCACGCCCGAGGGACGGGTGCCACTCTCCCAGTTCCTCGCCGACCACGACGTGATCGTCAATTGTGTTCTGCAGGACACCAATGCGCCGCTGACATTCCTGATGAACGACGATCTGCCGACTCTCGCACCGGGCACACTCGTGGTCGACGTCTCCTGCGACGAGGGAATGGGATTCGAGTGGGCCAGGCCCACCTCGTTCACCGATCCCATGTTCACCGTCGGCGACAACATCAAGTACTACGCCGTCGACCACAGCCCGTCCTATCTGTGGAACTCGGCCACCTGGGAGATCAGCGAATCATTGCTGCCGTATCTGCGAACCGTCCTCGACGGCCCCTCGGCCTGGAGCAGTGACGCCACCATCGAGCGATCGATCGAGATCAGGAACGGCGTCATCGTGAACCCCAATATCCTTGCGTTCCAACACCGCAGTGCGGAGTACCCGCACACAGCAGCATGACCGAGAACGCAGCATCGTCCATCACGTGGACCGAGGACGGTAGCGACCGGACGTCGCGCTGGCAGTCCGAGAACGGCGCTCCCCCGCCCCGTGTGGTGCGGATCGTGAACGATTCGACGACCGCCGACGTGGCGTACAAGATGGCCACGATCGGTGAGGCTCTGTTGTGGCGCGGCGATTACAACAACGCTCGGCAGCTGTTGTCGGCGATGACCCGGCGAGTACCGGCCGCCAAACACCTGCCGAATGCGTCGGGTGCGGAGCGGTTCCATCTGCACCGCCAGTACCAAGCCAGACGTGCGCGAGTGCTGGGAATGCTTCTGGTGGAACTCGATTCGGATGTCCGTCTCGATCTCGGCCGGGCACCGGACGTGCAGGCGGCCGTGACGGAAGCTCTCGGCCCGGACGCTGCGCCGTGTGTGCTCTCGTTGCGCGAACTCCTCGGCATGGTCGGTGCACACGAGTGGCACCGCAAGGGCGTCTTCGTTCCGGCGCTCGACGCCTCGATCCACCCACACTACGGAGTCTTCTCTCCTGTCCGCGGCGAGTACGTTCAGCTCGTCGCCGACGCCCCGCTGCCGGACACGGACCGAGCGTTCGACATCGGTACCGGCTCGGGCGTTCTGGCTGCGGTACTCGCCCGCCGCGGCGTGACCGCGGTGGTCGCGACCGACAAGGATCCGCGGTCGGTCGCGTGCGCACGAGCCAACATCGATGCTCTCGGGTACGCCGATCGGGTCGAGGTGGTGCAGGCCGACATCTTCCCGTCCGGGCGCGCGGGACTGATCGTGTGCAATCCACCCTGGATTCCTACGAAGCCGACATCGGGCATCGAACATGCGGTGTACGACCCCGGCTCGCGCATGCTCAAATCCTTCCTGAGCCGACTCCGCGGGCATCTGACACCTCACGGTGAGGCATGGTTGGTGGTCTCCGACCTCGCCGAGCTGCTCGAATTAGTTACTCGCGCAGACCTTCTCACCGCCATCGACGCTGCTGGCCTGGCCGTCGTCGGCCGCACCGACACCACCCCGACGCATTCTCGCGTCACCGACAGCTCCGATGTGCTGCACGAGGCACGCTCGCGCGAAACCACGTCGTTGTGGCGGCTGCGCGCACGCTGACCGCGGGTACACGAGAGCGCCGCCCGAGCAATGCTCGGGCGGCGCTCTCGTCTATCTGTCTGGTACTGCTCTACCGTTCGCGGGTCTCGAACTCGCCGTTGATCACGGTGCCCAGCGGTGCGTCACGCTCCGCCTTCTTCGCCGCCTCACGCATTTCGATTCCATCGGTGATCAGGTCACCGATCTCACGAGTGACGTCGCGGACGGCTCCGGCGATGATCACCACGATCCGGCCGACGTGCTCCGCGGCCGATTCGGTGAATTCCTGCACGGTGTCCTTGTTGCGCTCGAACTTTCCTACCAACAGGACCGCCCCCTTCGAAGTCGTCACGCTGCGCTGGTCTTCTCACGCTCGACGATAACACCGGCCGGAGCCGCCGATCCCGTGAGCGAGTTGGGCAGCGCGAGCTTGAAGATCTTGCCCCACACGGTACCGATCTGATGGAAGAAGCCGCCGGTGTTGTACGGCAGGTCGTACTTCTCGCACAGAGCCTTGACCTCGGGCGCGATCTGCGGGTACCGATGCGCAGGCAGATCGGGGAACAGGTGGTGCTCGATCTGGTGCGAGAGGTTGCCCGACATGATGTGGAACAGCGGGGTGCCCTCGATGTTGGCCGATCCCAGCATCTGACGCACGTACCACTCGCCGCGGGTCTCTTCGGCAGTCTCTTCCTGGCTGAACGTCTGGACTCCGGTCGGGAAGTGGCCACAGAAGATGATCGAGTAGGTCCACACGTTGCGGATGAGGTTCGCGGCGACGTTGCCGACCACGGTCGAGACGAAGAACGGGCCGGTCAGCGCGGGGAAGATCACGTAATCCTTGAGCGCCTGCTTGCCCGCCTTGCGCCACATGCCCTGCAGCAGCGGCTTGACGTCGTGCCACTTGCGCTTACCCGCAACGATGTTCTCGGTCTCGAGGTCGTGCAGCATCACGCCCCACTCGAAGAACGTCATCAGCAGGAACGCGTAGACCGGGTTACCGAGGTAGTACGGGTTCCACTTCTGATCCTGGTCCATACGCAGGACGCCGTAACCGATGTCGCGGTCCATGCCGACGATGTTGGTGAACGTGTGGTGCATGTAGTTGTGCGAGTGCTTCCACTGATCTGCCGGGCAGACGGTGTCCCACTCGAACACCTCGGAGTTGAGGCCGGGCTCGCGCATCCAGTCGTACTGACCGTGCATGACGTTGTGGCCGATTTCCATGTTGTCGAGAATCTTCGCCACCCCGAGGGCACCGACACCGGCCAGCCATGCAGGCGGGAGGAAGGGCAGGTACATCAATGCGCGTCCGGTGATCTCGAGGCCGCGCTGCGCCTTGATGATCTTGTAGATGTATTCGCGGTCCTCGTCGCCGAGCTTGGCGACGGTACGGGCCCGCAGGTCGTCGAGTTCGCGGCCGAGTTCCTGGACCTGTTCGTAGGTCAGCACGGTCGGCTCGTCCGGCAGGGTCTCGTTGCGGCGGAATGGCAGAACGGTGGTGGGCAGGATCGAGAGAATCGTTCCGAGCATCTGATGATCTCCAATTCGATCGGGTCGAGATGGGTCTGGGGTCGTCTGTGTTCGGGGTGGATCTAGATGTCGATGTCGACGTCGCCCACGGCAACGGACACGCACAGCTGGATCTTCTTGTCGGATTCGGTGTCGGTCTCACCGGTCTTGATGTTCTTGGTGCAGCCGGACTTCTTCACCGAGGTGCAGGTGAAGCAGATACCCATCCGGCAGCCGTTGGCCGGTGAGAGTCCTGCAACTTCGGCCTGCTCGAGCAGCGTCTCGCCGTCGTTCTCCGAGGAGACATCGCTGCCGGAGAACGTGGTGGTTCCGGTGACGTCGTCGCTGACGGTGGCGAACGAGGGCGTGAATTCCTCGAGGTGCAGCCGCTCGCTCAGGCCTGCGTCCTCGAAGAACGAGGTCACACCCTTCATCAGTCCGGGAGGTCCACACAGGAAGGTGTCGGCCTCGGCGAACCACGGGGCCACTGCGTCGAGATGTTCCTGGCCGAAGAACCCGTACAGGTCCCCGCCCGTCTTCTGCTCGGTGAACGCGAAGACGATGTTGACGTTCTCGTACTCGGCAGCGATCTTCTCGAGGTCCTTCTTGTACGCGACGTCGTTCTCGGTGAACGCGTAGTGCAGGAAGGTCAGGTCGCTGCTGTACCCCTCGTCCAGCAGCGACCTGAGCATGGACAGCACCGGCGTGATGCCGCTGCCGCCGCTGATCAGCAACGTCTTTGCCGGGCGTGGTCGAGGAAGCTCGAACGTGCCGTCCGCCTGCGACAGGCTGACCACCAGGCCGACGTACGCGTTCTTGTGCAGGTACTGCGAGACCAGGCCCTCGGGATGCGCCTTGATCGTCAGTTCGATCCGGCCGTCCTTGCGGTACTGCGAACAGGCGGGCGAGTAGCAGCGGGTGTGGCGAACCCCGTCGATGACGACGCCGACCTGAACGAATTGGCCGGCCTCGAATCCCTTCCACTGACGCGTGGGACGGATGGTGAGAGTCAACGAGTCTTCGGTGGACCGGTGTATCTCGGTCACTTCGCCGCGAAGGTCACGAACGGTCGTCATGGGGTCGACGAGTTCGAGGTACCGATCGAGCGCGTGGGGTGTGGCCATGGCCTCGAACAGGGAAAGAAGCGAGAACTTGCGCGAACCCGAGGTCCGCGACGGACGTTCTTGAAGCGTCATTCCATCCTCCTCAACCGGATCGAAACCTACGACCCATTCAGTGAACGATTGTGCACTAACATGAGTGTGGCAGAGCGACACCGGTACCTGTCAACGTTTATGTGACCGCCGTTACAGAGCAAATCGACAGTTCTGCGGGTGTCGGGGAGGAACCGGAAGGGAGATCACAGAATGCGCGCCCATAAACTGGACGTTGTGACAGAACCGGGGACCCGTGCCGAGCGCAAGGAGCGCACGCGTCAGGCATTGATCGAGGGCACCCTCGACCTGCTACGCGAGCGTTCTTTCGCCAGCGTCAGCCTGCGTGAGGTCGCCCGATCCGCCGGGATCGTCCCCACCGCGTTCTACCGACACTTCGCTCCATGGAGGACCTCGGCGTCGCTCTCGTCGAGGACAGCATGCGCATGCTGCGACAGATGCTGCGCGACGCCCGGCGCAACCCGAGCGCCAAAACGGCAACCGAGTCCTTCGGCATCCTGGTTCGCCAGGTCCGTACCCACGAGGATCAGTTCCGTTTTCTCAGTCGCGAGCGGTACGGCGGCGTCACCGAAGTGCGCCGCGCCTTCGCCACCGAGCTACGGCTGTTCGTCAGCGAGCTGACCATCGATCTCTCTCGCATGCCCGGTCTCGAGCAGTGGGACGTCTCCGATCTGGAGATGACCGCTGATCTGCTCGTCTCGACGATGCTCACTGCGGTGGTCGGTCTGTTGGAAATCGACAGACCGGGTAGTGCGAACGAGAAGGATCTGATCGAGCGCACCCAGAAGCAGATCCGCATGATCATGCTCGGGATGAGCCGATGGGAACCACGACGGGCTTGACCGTTGAAGAACGAGACGGCCGCGAAGGGAAGTTCATGACCGAGGTGAAAGTCGGCGAGTACGTGTTCGACGTTGCAATGTCGGGACCGTCGGGCGGTGTGCCGGTTGTTGCACTGCACGGCTTTCCGCAGACCAACGCGTCGTGGACCGCGGTGACTCCCGGCTTGGTCGACGCAGGTTGTCGCGTGATCGCCCCGAATCAGCGTGGCTACTCCCCCGGTGCCCGCCCGGTCGGCGTCGAGCACTACCGCATCGAACATCTCACCGGTGACATCCTCGGGCTGCTCGACGCACTCGATCTCCCGTCGGCGCATCTGGTCGGACACGACTGGGGTGCGGTGGTCGCCTGGCACCTCGCGGCCGAACATCCGGACCGCGTCCGCACTCTCACGGCGGCTTCGGTCCCGCATTCGGCCGCGTTCAACTGGGCCATCCGCGAGGATCCGGATCAGCAGGAGCGGTCGACGTACTTCGGTCTGCTCCGAGAACCGGAGAAGGCCGAGCGAGTGCTGATCGAGAACGACGCCCAGCGGCTGCGCGCGATGTTCGGGGCGGAGAGCCTCGATGACGAATACGTTCGGCACCTCACCGTCCCCGGGGCGCTGACGGCCGCATCGAGTTGGTACGCCGCGATGACCAGGGAGTTCGCACACCTTCCTCCGGTGACCGTTCCCACCACCTACGTCTGGAGCAATGGCGACACCGCCATCGGTCGAGCGGGAGCAGAGCGCTGCGGCGAATTCGTCGACGCCCCGTACCGATTTCTCGAACTGGACGGCATCTCGCACTGGATCCCGGAGGAAGCGCCCGAGGAACTGACAGCCGAGATCCTGGCCCGTATCGACTGCGTCTAGACCCGCTCGGGAGCCCGCACCTTCAGCAGCGCCAGCAGTCCGGCAGCGAGGACGATGATCAGCCCGGCGATACCTGCGCGGTCGGCGTCGAACATCCACACGAACAGACCGAACAGAGACGGCGCGAGGAACGACGCGGCGCGTCCCGTCGTTGCGTACAGGCCGAAGAACTGACCTTCTCGTCCCGGCGGAGCCAGCCGGGCCAGGAAAGTGCGCGCAGACGACTGCGCCGGTCCGACGAACAGGCACAGGATCAGTCCGAAGATCCAGAACATCGTCGGTCCCGAGACGAACAGCAGAACGGTCCCGGCGGCGATCATGCAGGTGAGGGAGAAGACGATGACCTTCTTCGGACCGATTCTGTCGTCGAACCGTCCGGCGACGATGGCTCCGAGACCGGCGATGACGTTGGCAGCGACGCCGAACAGCAGAACGTCGCCTGCACCGATGCCGTAGACGCTGACGGCGAGCACGGCTCCGAAGGTGAAGACGCCCGCCAGTCCGTCCCGGAACAATGCACTGGCGATCAAGTAGTAGACGGCGCGGCGGTCTGCGCTCCACAGCTCACGGACATCGCGAAACAGAACTCGGTACGAGGCTGCGAAGCCGGCTTCGGCTGCCTTAGGATCGGCGACGGCTCGCGGCACCTCGGGAACGGCGAACATCACCGGGATGGCCGAGACGGCGAACCACACGGCAGCCAGTAGAGCGACGAGCCGGATGTTCAGTCCGCCGTCGGTGCTCAGACCGAGGGCCCCGCGGGTGTCGCCGTCGCCGGCGATGAATCCGACGTAGCACAGGAGCAGCAGTACGATTCCGCCGAAATAGCCCATGGACCAACCGAACCCGGATACTCGGCCGATGTTCGCCGGAGTGGAGACCTGCCGCAGCATCGAGTTGTACGGGATGCTCGCCAGCTCGAACATGATGGATCCGAGACCGAGCAGCAGCAGGCCCAGCCACAGATAGTGGTAGTCGTCCCGAACGAAGAACAGGCCGGCCATGGCGACGACCGTCAGCGCGGTCAACACCCCGAGCAACCACTTGCGTTTGCCGCGTGCGTCGAAATACTGCCCGCACACCGGCGCGAGGAGCGCGATGACGACGCTGGACAACGCAATCGTCCAGCTGAACCAGGTGGTGGCCGAGATCGAACCGGGCAGGTCGTCGCCGACGGCGTCGGTGAGATACACCGAGAACACGAACGTGAGAACAACGGCGTTGAACGCGGCCGAGCCCCAGTCCCAGAACCCCCAGGCGGTGAACTGCTTACGCGTTGTGGCGACTCCGACGACAGCGGCCTCCGGCTGGGTTCCCATGGTTGCCAACACTAGACCGCCACGGCCGCGGGTTGAGATGCACCTAGTTGCATAAGCACCGTGTTGCATACATACTCTCGGGTGTGGCTTTGGAACACGCGATTCTGGTTTCCCTCACCGAGCTCAGTGGCTCGGGATACGAGCTCGCCCGCCGCTTCGACAAGTCCATCGGATTCTTCTGGAGCGCAACGCACCAACAGATTTACCGGACGCTGACGCGAATGGACGGGGCCGGATGGATCACCGGCGAGGCAGTCGCGCAGGACGGCCGGCCGGACAAGAAGGTCTACTCCGTCAGCGCTGCAGGCCGGGCCGAGCTCGATCGCTGGATTGCCGCCCCGACCGATCCCTCCCAGCTTCGTGAGGAACTCGCCGTCAAGATCCGCGGTGCCGCCAACGGTGACATCGATGCTCTCAAGGTCGAAGTCGCCCGCCATCGCGATGTACATGCCACCCGCCTCGACGTCTATCGACTGATCGAGAAGCAGGATTTTCCGGCCCCCGCTGCCCTCACCGGCACCGCGTTGCATCAATACCTGGTGCTGCGCGGCGGAATTCGCGTCGAAGAAGGATTCACCGAGTGGTGCACCGAGGTATTGGAGAAGCTGTGAAGACCGAGCAGACCGCTGGCCCGTATCCGATTCTGTTGTCGCCGTTGGATGTCGGCGCGACCACGCTGAAGAACCGCGTGATCATGGGATCGATTCACACCGGCCTCGAAGATCGCGCCCGCGACACCGGTCGCCTGGCGGCCTATTTCGCCGAGCGCGCCCGCGGCGGAGTCGCACTCATCATCACCGGAGGCTATGCCCCCAATCGCACCGGTTGGCTGTTGCCGTTCGGAGCCAAGCTGACCAATCGGATCGAAGCCCATCGGCATCGCCGGATCACTGCTGCCGTCCATTCCGAGGGTGGCAAGATCGCGCTGCAGATCCTCCATGCCGGGCGCTACTCGTACCAACCGTTCAGTGTGTCGGCATCCTCGATCAAGGCCCCCATCAACCCCTTTCGGCCCAGGCGACTCACCTCGAGGGGCGTCCGCTGGCAGATCCGCAACTTCGTACGCTGTGCCCGGCTGGCTCGGAGTGCGGGGTACGACGGCGTCGAGATCATGGGCGGTGAGGGATACTTCATCAACCAGTTCCTCTCCGAGCGCACCAACAAGCGACGCGACGAATGGGGCGGTTCGGCGGAGAACCGTCGGCGGATGGCCGTGGAGATCGTGCGGCAGACCAGGGCAGCTGTCGGCCCCGACTTCCTCATCGTGTTCCGGCTGTCGATGGCCGACCTCGTGGAGGAAGGCCAGAGCTGGAACGACATCGTCGCGCTGGCGCAGGACGTCGAAGCAGCGGGTGCGAACATCATCAACACCGACATCGGCTGGCACGAGTCACGAGTGCCGACCATCGTCACCTCCGTCCCGCGGGCTGCATTTGCGGACATCACCGGCAAGCTCGAGAAGCACGTGGCCATCCCCGTCGCCGCGTCCAATCGCATCAACATGCCCGAGATCGCCGAGAACATCCTCGCCCGCGGCGACGCGCAGTTGATTGCGATGGCCAGGCCTATGCTGGCCGATCCGTTCTGGGTCGAGAAGGCCGCCACGGATTCGGCCGACCTGATCAACACCTGCATCGCCTGCAATCAGGCCTGCCTGGACCACGCCTTCGTGCACAAGAAGGTCTCGTGCCTGGTCAACCCGCGTGCCGGACGTGAGATCGACCTGCAGCTGTTGCCGACGAAGAAGACCAAGAAGGTGGCCGTCGTCGGAGCCGGACCTGCGGGCCTGGCCGCTGCACTCAATCTCGCGCAGCGCGGACACGCCGTCAGCCTGTTCGAGGCCAGGAACGAGATCGGCGGGCAGTTCGGAATTGCGCGACTCATTCCCGGTAAGGAGGAGTTCGCCGAAACGATCCGGTACTTCTCGAGCGCACTCCGTAGCGCAGACGTCGCCGTTCATTTGGACACCCGAGTCACCGCCGCCGAACTTCTCGCAGGCGAGTTCGACGAGGTGGTGCTCGCCACCGGCGTCACCCCCCGAATTCCCCGGATCCCCGGCATCGAGCATCCGTCGGTGCTGTCGTACGCAGAACTGGTGCGCGACGGCAGGCCCGTCGGCGATCGGGTCGCGGTCATCGGTGCCGGCGGTATCGGTATCGACATCTCCGAGTTCCTCACCACCGACGCCTCCCCCACGTTGGATCTGAAGGAATGGAAGCAGGAGTGGGGCGTCACCGAGCCCGAGGCCGCCCCGGGGGCGTTGACGACTCCGGTTCCCGCACCGTCTCCGCGTGAGGTGTATCTGCTGCAACGCAAGCCGGGACGCATCGGCGCAGGGCTGGCGAAAACGACCGGCTGGGTCCATCGCGCTGCACTGAAGGCCAAAGGTGTGCATCAGCTTTCGGGCGTCAACTACGAGAAGATCGACGACGCAGGGCTGCACATCTCCTTCGGCGACAAGCACGAACGTGCGCGCGTTCTCGAAGTCGACACCATCGTGATCTGCGCGGGCCAGGAGTCGGTGCGCGACCTGGTCGACGAACTGAAGGCCGCGGGCACCACCACGCACATCATCGGCGGTGCAGACGTCGCAGCGGAGCTCGACGCCAAGAGGGCCATCGAGCAAGGCACCCGGCTCGCGGCCACGATCTGATCTGTCCGCTAGCCTGTCTCACCGTGAGCCTGCCCAAGCCCAGCCCAGATGCCCGCGCCGTCGTCACCGGAGCCTCCTCCGGAATCGGTGAAGCCCTGGCCACCGAACTCGCCGCCCGCGGACATTCACTGATCGTGGTGGCCCGACGCGGCGAGCTGCTCGAGGCGCTCGCTGCCAAGCTGACGGCCGAGCACGGCGTTGCCGTCGAGGTGCGTCAGTCGGATCTGTCGAATCGTCAGCAGCGACAGGAACTGGTCACCGAGCTGTCCGAGCGCGAGATCTCGATCCTGTGCAACAACGCAGGTATTGCAACGTTCGGGCCGTTGGCCGGTCTCGATCCCGCCTACGAGCGCGACCAGGTCGAGCTCAATGCCGTTGCGGTACACGACCTCACGTTGGCGGTCATGCCCGGCATGATCGGCCGAGGAGCAGGCGGCATCCTCATCACCGGCTCGGCGGCAGGCAATATGGCCATCCCCAACAACACGACCTACGCCGCGACCAAGGCCTTCGTCAATACGTTCTCCGAATCGCTTCGCGGTGAGCTCGCGGGCACCGGTGTCAACGTCACCCTCCTCGCTCCCGGCCCTGTCCGCACCGAGACACCCGATCCCGCCGAGGCCTCGATCGTCGACAGGATGGTTCCCGACTTTCTGTGGATCGACAGCGCCTACACCGCGAAACTGTCCCTCGACGGCCTCGAGAAGAACAAGATGCGCGTCGTACCGGGACTGCTCAGCAAGGGCATGTCTGCGGCCGGGCAGTACAGCCCGCGCAGCATCTCCGCACCGATCATCGGCAGCTTCTACAAGAAACTCGGCAACTGATCTCAGCGCCGACGGCGGCGTCCGGTACCGAAGATGCTGCGCGAAATTTCTCGCCCGGCAGCCGAGGCGGCCGAGCGTAGAAAGCTCTTGACCGCAGGGTTGCCCATGATGCGCTCGGCGGCCGACGGGCCTTCCGGCTCGCTCGGGGGTAGATCCGGCAGATCCGCAGGCAGGGGCGGGATGTCGAACTTCTCGGCCGGAGCGGGCACGTCGGCCACGCGAGCGTTCATCCGCTCGTAGGCCGACTCCCGATCGACCGTCTCCCGGTACTTCGCGGACAGTGTGCTCGACGACGCGGCCGCCGCGATGGCGTCGTTGCCGATGGTATCCATCAACGAACGCGGCGGGCGAATCTTGGTCCAGGCCACGGGCGTCGGGGCACCCTGCTCCGAGAGCACCGTCACGATGGCCTCGCCGATACCCAACGACGTCAGTGCCTTCTCGAGGTCGTAGGCGTCGGTCTTGGGGTACGTACGCACCGTCTTGTTCAACGCCTTCTGATCATCGGGCGTGAAGGCGCGCAGAGCGTGCTGAATCCGCGCCCCCAACTGTGAGAGAACATCGTTGGGGACGTCGGTGGGCAGCTGCGTGCAGAAGAAGACACCGACGCCCTTGGATCGGATGAGCTTGACGGTCTGCTCCACCTGCTGCAGGAACGCCTTCGACGCATCGGCGAAGAGCAGGTGCGCCTCGTCGAAGATGAAGACGAGCTTTGGCTTGTCGATATCGCCCACCTCGGGCAGCGTCTGGAACAGATCGGCCAGCACCCACATCAGGAAGGTGGAGAACATCACCGGCCGCGTAGCCTGCGCCCCGAGCTCGAACAGCGTGACGATGCCTCGGCCGTCCGGCCCGACGCGCAGCAGGTCCTCGGTCTCGAGCTCGGGCTCGCCGAAGAAGGTGTCGCCACCGTCGGCTTCGAGGTTGACCAGTGCGCGCAGAATGACGCCTGCGGTGGCCGAGGAGACGCCGCCGATGCCTTTCAGGTCGGCCTTGCCCTCGTCACTGGTGAGGTGCATGATCACCGACCGCAGGTCCTTGAGATCGAGCAGGGCGAGCCCCTGAGAATCAGCCCAGTGGAAGATCAAGCCGAGGGTGGATTCCTGAGTGTTGTTCAGCCCCAACACTTTGCTCAGCAGAATCGGTCCGAACGCAGTAATGGTGGCGCGGACCGGTACTCCGATTCCTTCGGTGCCGAGGGAGAGAAACTCCACCGGATGGCCGGCCGGAGCCCAGTCCGCAATACCGGTGTCCGCAGCGCGGCTGCGAATCTTCTCGTTGTCCTCACCGGGCCTCGACAGGCCCGACAGGTCGCCTTTGACGTCGGCCATGACCACGGGAACGCCTGCGGCGCAGAGCTGTTCGGCAATGCCTGGAGCGTCTTCGTCTTTCCGGTTCCGGTGGCCCCGGCCACGAGACCGTGTCTGTTCAACGTGGCCAACGGAATTCGGATACGGGCGGACGGATCGGTGACGCCGTCCAGCACCACGGTTCCCAATTCCAAAGCGGCGCCCTCCGACGCGTATCCGGCGGCGATCTCGGCGGCTTTGCCGGTCGATGCCTGCGGCTGCCCCTGTTCCGCAGCCA
>NZ_BAOX01000098.1:0-15252 GCF_000813105.1 Rhodococcus sp. BS-15
TGCCGGTGCCGGTGCCGGCTCTGCGGCCGGTGGGCGTTGCGACGGCCGCTGGAACTTGCTCACCGGTGCCGGACCCGAGGGTGCGGGCTCCTCGGTGGGTTGCAGCTGCGGTCGCGTCGGATCCGCGGCTGCCTGGGCGACGGCTGCTTGCTCTCCCGCCGGAAGGGTGACGTCCAAGCGGCGTTCGACGCGTTCGAGTCGTTGCAGCACCGCCGATTCCGCATCGGATGCCGAGGGCAGCAACATGCGGGCGCACATCACTTCGAGCAGCAGACGCGGGGCCGTGGCACCACGCATCTCGCCGAGTCCCGAGTGCACGATCTCGGCGTACCGAGTGAGCGTCGCCGAACCGAGCAGATCGGCCTCGTCACGCAGTCGCTCGAGTACGTCGCCCGGCACGTCGACCAAACCGCGTTCTCCGGCGTCGGGCACGGCTTTCATCAGGATCAGATCGCGCATGCGATCGAGGAGGTCGATGGCGAAGCGACGTGGGTCGTGGCCGGCGTCCATCACCTTGTCGACGGTGCCGAACAGTGCGCCGCCATCGCCCACGGCCAATGCGTCGACGGCCTCGTCGATGAGTGCGACGTCGGTGACGCCGAGGAGCGAGAGTGCTCGCGGGTACGTGACGCCCTCGGGCCCGGCTCCGGCCAACAGTTGATCCATGACGCTGAGCGAGTCACGGGGCGATCCGCCGCCGGCGCGGATGACCAACGGGTAGACCGCATCCTCGACCGGGACCTGTTCCTGGCCACAGATCTTCTCGAGCAGAACGCGCATAGTGGATGGCGCGAGCAGCCGGAACGGGTAGTGGTGGGTACGCGAGCGGATGGTGGGGAGCACCTTCTCGGGCTCGGTGGTCGCGAAGATGAAGACGAGGTGCTCGGGCGGTTCCTCGACGACCTTGAGCAGCGCGTTGAAGCCTGCCGGGGTCACCATGTGTGCCTCGTCGATGATGAAAATGACGTAGCGCGACTCGGCCGGGGCGTACACGGCCTTGTCTCGCAGATCACGCGCATCGTCGACGCCACCGTGGCTGGCCGCGTCCATCTCGACGACATCGAAGTTGCCCGGTCCGCCTGGGGCAAGGGCGACGCAGGAGTTGCAGACGCCGCAGGGCGTCGATGTCGGACCTTCGGCGCAGTTCAGCGATCGGGCGAGGATGCGCGCCGAGGAGGTCTTTCCGCAGCCGCGCGGCCCGGAGAAGAGGTAGGCGTGGTTGATTCTGTTGCTGTCCAACGCCACGCTGATCGGCTCGGTGACGTGCTCCTGACCGACGACCTCGGCGAACGTCGCGGGACGGTACTTCCGGTAGAGGGCCACGCCCGAAAGGGTACCGGCGACCACGGACACAGTTGCATCGCCGGTCATCGTTGGCCGGTTGATACCGCTCTGATGTTCATGATGGCGAAGCTCTCGCGACTGCCGGTCGATTCCGAGAGCGCGTACAGCCAATGTCCGTCCTGCAGCGCATCCGAGATCGCGTGCCGCACGATGGCTCCTCTGGAGTTCTGGTAGTCGATCGAGACGGGGGGTGCCGCGCGCTGCGGCGTCGGTCAACAGATCCAGCTCCCGCGGCAGCAGCCGGCTGTGCGAATCCAGTGCAGACCGCACTCGTGCCTCGTCGACGGTTCCGCTGCTGCCGGCCAGCAGGAGCCGCGCGACTTCGCGTGGTTCGCGTCGGTGCCGTGCCGGGTGGACGGCACGATGCGTCGGTCGGGTATCGCCCGTACGGATCCGAGGTGCGCTGTCGAGTTGGAGTTGCCCGGTGTCGGAGTGCCGCACCGGGGAGTATCCATGCCTGCGAAGCACGGCGATGGTGTCGATCGGCGTGGCCGAACTGACCAGGACGGTGGGAGCGAGGCGCTGGAACTGCAGTACGGCCAGGGACTCGTCGCTCTCGATGTTCGTCAGCAGGACGACGTCCTCGGAGACGATGGCGCAGGGGATCCTGCGCACGGCCAGCGCGCCGTAAGTGCGCCAGCAGTCTCGAATCGTGTAGCCCAGAGCCTGAGGCACCTCGGTGTCGGCCATCGCGGTCAACGCATCGATCAACTCCTCGCCGGTGCCGCCGGCGTCGAAGAAGCCTCGGATGGTCGCCGGGGTGAACCGCCAGACCGACGCCACCTCTCTGGACTCGGGCTGCGCGGCCGCGCCGAGTATCGACGCCACCTCGGTACTCGGTGGTCCGGTCACCACCGCCGTTGAATCGGGCAACAGCCGAACGGAGAACGGAACCCACTCGGCCATGTCCTGCAACTGTGCGGCCAGTGCCGCACGAATTTCGCGAGGGTCGCCGTCTCGACCCGAGGGGAACTCGACGAGAGTGCGGCACAGATCGGTCGGTGCACCGTCGGCCAGTATCCCGAGCCGACCGGCCTCCAGCCACAGTGCGTGCACGTGACCGGGTCCGGCGCTCGTCGAGACGACCGGGATGTGCCAGTCCAGGTACCCGGCGAACTCCTCGGACCTGTGCAGAATCGTCACCGGTGAGTCGGCGGCCTCGTATCGGAGCAGAGCTGTCAGCGCCGTCGCGCGCAGGTCGGCTGCAGCGGGGTCGTCGAGCATCTTCTTGAGCACGGGAACGGTTTTCTGCGACGCACGGGGCACTCGGTGGGTGGGCGTGAACGGCGAAGTCCACCACGCAGTCACCAGCGTGGCTGCCTGTTCGGCTCGGCTGCTCGTCCGCCATGCCTCGTAGGCCGAGGTCAACGCGACGCCGGTCTTCCCGCGTTCGGCCAGCAACCCGGCTTCGCGTGCCAGCATCAGCATCAACGCGGTGTCGTGTTCGTCGGCGAATACCAGCCTGCTCGTCAACGACCGAAGCGTCTTGGCACTGATGCCACCGGTCTTCATCGTCGTCAGGCCGTCGGCGTCGACAGCCGTCAGCAACGCCTGTGTGTGTTCGCAGAACTGCAACAGGGCGATGGAACGAGTGCGCCGCACGTCGTCGTGTGGGAGCACTCGGGTGTCGAGGGCCGGAGGCGTGAGTTCGATGGGCAGACGCCACCCGACCCCTCGCAGGGCGATACTCACCTCCAACGGCATCTCGACGCGGTGCCCGTCGAGGCGATACAACAATCCCCGCTCGAACGCGGCTGCACCGGCAGTCGGAGGAACATCGAAGATCAGTGACACCGGCTTGCCATCGACAAAGCGCGACAACATCTCTCGCATCTCCTCCGGCCCGCCGTCGAACAGTGCGCGGATGCGCTCGGGCGTCATCGCAGTTGCAACGGAGTCGGCGCGCGTTCCTCGCTCGAGCGCCGGGTCGATACCGAGGAGCGACAGCACAGCCAGCCGGTCCTGCTCGACGGCGCAGTGCAGGAACAGCTTTCGCTGCCTGCGGGCAAGTCCGAACGGATGCGAGAACACCCCGGACAGGTCGATGGGTGAATATTCGACGGTGCCTGCGCCGAGCGAGGAACGCGGCCAGATCAACCCGTAGGCCGTCAGTGTGGCGAGAGCTGCATCGATGTGCGGTGTCTCGTTGATCGACCCCTCACTCGCCCAGTGCCCGATCTCGCGCGGCTCAGATCGCCCATGAGAGCGAACAATTCGAGCAGAGCGAGCGCGCCGCTGTCGAGTCGACGCGGCAGCATCGACACCCGAGACGGGTCACCGAGCAGCTGCGCGAGCAAGCCGAACGAGCGCGGTGGCGGGTCGGTGGCCACGTCCGGCCGACGGTGCAGCAGATCGGTCAGTGCGTCCTCGTCCAGAGACGCCAGCCAGCCCTCGTACGTCCCGATACTGTCGGTCATCTCGCCCCCCGGTGAAAGTTCTGGTCACTGTAACGACCGGCACCGACAGACTTATTTGTTCTTGGCTGCGGCTTTCGCTGCCTTCTTGAACTCGCGCACCTCGAGCAGCGATTTCTCGTCCACCACGTCGGCGATGGATCGACGCGCACCGTCGTCGCCGTACGCTCCGGCGGCCTTGCGCCACCCGTCGGGCGTGACGCCCATCTGCTTGCCGAGCAACGCGAGAAGATGCGTGCCTTTTGATCGCCGTAGCCGGGGAGAGCTTTGAGTCGCTTCAGCACTTCGGCACCGTCGGGATCGTCGCGAGTCCAGATCTCCTGCGGCTTCCCGTCGTAATTCTCGACCAGGAACGCCGCCAGCCCTTGGATGCGCTTGGCCATCGAACCCGGGAACCGATGGACGGCTGGGGTCTGCGCGCACAGGGTCGCGAATTCCTCGGGATCGGCGTCGGCGACGGTGTCGACCTTCAGGTCGCCGAGACGGTCGACGAGCTTCTTCGGGCCAGCGAACGCCGATTCCATCGGCACCTGCTGATCGAGCAGCATGCCGATCAACAGCGCGAACGGATCCTCGGCGAGCAGTGCGTCGGCCTCAGGGTCGCCGACGAGGTGCAGTGTGCGAGACATGCGATCGATCCTGCCACGGTGGATGTCGATCTGTGACCGGGGCGCTACAGAACCGTATGCACTCCTTCACACCAGCCAGATCACCAGCGACATGGCGAGAAACGACACCAGCTGATAGCTGCAGTTGATGAGCGTCAGCTTGGGGGGTTTCAGCTCGAAGGCATTGTGCTGAAGCAACGTCGTCGCAGAGAACGCTATCCACGTGACCAGGCCGACGAGCACTGCGACCCACACTGATTCATTCTCGAAAGCCGACGATGCAACGCTGATGGCGATTGCCAGACCCACGGCAGTGATGCTGTTGGCGACAAGAAGCTGCACCATGTTTCTTGTGCTGGCGTTCTTGGACTGTTGCGGGGTGATGCCGGTCAGTTGCCACCACGGGGCAACGAAGACCTTGCCGTACCAGATGCCGGCTACACCCATGCCTGCCACGATTGCGAGCACTACGCCGAGCCAATTCAGTTCCATGTGCTCCCCCTTGTTCGAACAAGCTCCACACGTCCCGTTCATCGTGTCGCGAAGCGCGCTGCTTCCGTGCGGTTCTGGGCTCCGAGTTTGGTCAAGACATTCGACACGTGCACGCTGACGGTCTTGACGCTGATCACGAGCCGCTCGGCGATCTGTTTGTTGGTGTATCCCTCGCCGAGGAGTTCCAGAACGTCCCACTCACGACGAGTCAACAGGTCCGCACCCACGGGCCGACGCGCATCGCCGAGTCTCACGGTGGCCCCGAGTCTGTCGTAGATCGCGATGGCCTCATCGGCCGCGTGTGCGGCGGCCGACCGGTCACCGGCCACCTCGAGGGCTTCGGAAAGCGACTGCAGGGCACGGGCACGCTCGAACGGCTGAATTGCGAACGCGTCCACGGCCGCACGCCATGCCGCCACTATCGAGGCAGCATGCCCGTATCCGCAGTTGAGACGCAGGTGACCCAACTCGGCCTCGCCTCGCAGTATCCATGCGGTCGACTCCCAACCGTAGGACGGGCTGGAACTCGCTGTGCGTTCGATGTCGGAGTGCAGGCGTGATCCGATGTCCAGTGCGGCCTGAGCTCCGATGACGGTCGACCCGCGGCGCGCCGCTTCCATCGCCAGTACCGACAATCTGATGCGTCCCCCGAACCATGGGTTGTGCCATTGCGCGCCCACGGTGGCGACAGCGGCTTCGAGGCAGGTGATCACTTCGCCGAACCGCCCGTTGCACAACGCTGTATAGGCAACAGCTGCGCTCGTCAGAATCGTGATGAGGCCATCCTGAGATTCGAAGGGTCGAACGCGTTCGATGTCGGCCGTGAGTTCCTCGTCCCCGATTGCGGCTCGAATCTGAAATCCTGCGCACAGTTGCTCGGCCGAACCCAAAGGTGGTGCGACCGAATCGATCTGAGCCAAGTCGGCAAGGGCCAGTATCCAGTCACCCGAGTAGTAGCGCACGTTCGCAAGCTGGACACGCGCCCCGACGCCGTAGGGCGTCCATTGGCGGCCCGTGGATCGAGCGATCTCGACTGCCTCCTGGAACGATTCCTGGGCCGATAGGAAATTACCGTCGTCGAATTCGACCATTCCGAGATTGAACTTGCTGCGCAGCAGATCCCCGATGTCACCGCTTTCTCGCGCGAGTGCGGCGGTACGAATGAGGAGCGTGCGCGACGCCGCGGGGTCATTGTGGCGTCCGTGTAAGCGCGCCAGCGTAATCCGTGCATCTGCCGACCGCCCCGGGTCGCCGAGGGACTCTGCGATACGCACAGATTCCTCGGCCCAGGCGAGTGACTGATCTTCCCTGCCCAACGAATCGGTTATCCGGGCACCGAGAGCGGTCAATTGCACTCTCCATGGGGCGAATTCCTCCGTGGCCGCGATGATCAAAGCCTGCTCGACGGCCGCCAGGGCCGAATCCTCACGTTCGATCGCCAGAGCCGATGTCGCCTCGGCGTGCAACAAGTCGAGTCGCTCGGGGATCGTCAACGCATCCCCACCCCGTTCCAGTTCGGCGCGGACGACGGAGAGCGCCCGCAGGTCCTGCCCTGCTGTCGTCGACGCCAACGCGTATTCCAACACCAGTGCCGTTTCCGTCGGCTCCCATTGCGGCTGTCGCAGTTCCAGTGCGGCGGCGAGGTGAGCCATAGCCTCAGCAGGTGCAGCCAGCGTCATCGCCTCGCGGCCCGCATCGACGTGGGCTCCGAACGCCTTCGGCAGATCGTGGGCCAATCCTGCGTGTCGAGCCAGATCCGCGGCAGCGCCACGATGTCGGTGTTCGGTGAGCGTATCGACGAAAGTGGCATGCAACCTCGCACGACGACCGGGCAGGACGTCGTCGTAGATGGCCTCGGCCAGGAGCGCGTGGCGAAAGACGTAGTAGAAGTCGGTGGTCTCCACGAGCCGGGCGTCGACGATCTCGCGGATCACGTCTTCGAGCCGGTCTTCGTCCAGACCGGTCACCGCTGCCAGAACCTCGTGCGCGACGCGGGGGCCACCCACCGCCATCGTTTCGGCTACCGACTTCGCCGTGGGCGACAAGGCGTCGAGCCGGACCAGCAGTAGCTCGGCAAGGCCCGGCGGAATCGACGATCCGGGACGCTGGCCGGCAGATACGAGTTCTTCGATGAAAAAAGGGTTGCCACCCGATCGCTCCACGATGACGTCCCGGGATGCCACATCCGTTGCTACGGGAAGCGAATCGAGGAGGCGATACGACGATTCGGCGTCGAGAGCAGTCAGGTCGACTCGACGGACGTAGCTCAGACGTGTCCACTCGGAGAGCGACTGTCGGAGTGGGTGTTTGCGATGCAGATCATCACTACGATACGAGATCACCAGGGAAACATGCGTTTTCGCGAGTCTCGACAGCAGAAATGTCATGAGCTCACGGGTGGAGGTGTCCGCCCAGTGCGCATCCTCGACGATGAGGAGCGCCGAGCGGTCGGCCCCGGCTGCAGTCAGCGCGACGAGGGCAGCATCGAACAGTTCGGTCCGTGTGGTGTGTTGGAGTGGACCGAACAATTCGGTGAACGCGAGATACGGAATACCGACCTCACCGAGGTCCAAGCACCGCCCGACCAGTACCCGAGTTCCGCGTGCTTCCGCATTGCGCCGCAGTTCTGCCAGCAGTCGCGTTTTGCCGACACCGGCGTCACCGGACACGACGGCCGCGGCAGGTACGCCTCGGGCAGCATCGGCGACGACCTGTTCGAGCGCTGCCAGTTCGGCGCCCCGTCCGATCAGAGTGCGAGCCACGCCAACAAACTACGCCGCTCTCGTGGCCGGCGGTCGTTCTGTGCGCGCCTGCGCACTCGGCGGTCGTACGCTCGCAGCGAATCGGCAACACGGCGTTCATGATCGGCCAGGGCATCATAGGTGGAGTGCATGGAACTCACTCTGGCTCCGCCGCACCGTCCACACATCGGACGAGTTCCCTATCTTCGGGCGAACCGTCGTGCGAGCGCCCTAGGGAACAGCCGACGCGATTACCTCACAAGGGACCGGTCAGGTGATCGACACCAACTGGGTGATGTCGTCGAAGGGCAGTGGACCGTCGACGACGGCTCCGACGACGGCGCTGTTGAGGATGATCGATCCGCCGTGGTTGTCGAGGAAGGCGGTGTCGGATGCGTCGCGTCCGGTGGCGATGCGCACCAGGGTCGATCGAGGTGCGAGGCACGTCGCGTCCACCACTCGCCACTGGCCTTCGACGAATGCTTCGGCGACCGCGTGGAAGTCCATGGGGTCGCAGCCCGGTGCGTACACCGCGACCAGTCGCGCGGGGACGTTGACCGCACGCAGCAGGGCCACGACGAGGTGGGTGTAATCGCGGCAGACTCCGGCACCGGCGAGGAGGGTGTCGACCGCGCCGTCGATGGGGTCGCTGCTGCCCGGGACGTAGCTCAGCCGCGCCCCGACCCAGGACGAGACTCGGCGAGCAGTTTTTCGGACGGCGGGTAGGAACCGAATTCCGTTGCCGCGAAACCGAAGAACTTGTCCGCCTCGGAGTATCGACTGGGCCGCAGGTACAGCGAGAGGTCGTAGTCGGAGACCGGTGCAGGCTCGGTGTTGCCGTAGATGGTCGCCGAGTACGACGCCTCGAGCTTGCCGACGTCGGCGTGAATCTTGTGGATGCGGGTGCCGTGAGCACCGCTGATCTCCTGCGCCTCGATCGGCTGACCGTCGAGTGTGAACGAGAGCGCTTCCCACACATCGGTTCCTGGATGAGGTGCGATTGCGATCTGGAACTCGAGGGTGCTGGCCTCGGTCACGTCGACATCGAGGTACGCAGAGACGTCACGTTTCATCGTGCCGATCCTGCCATCTTCGAGCCGTTTGCGCAGACTATGACTCGTCGGTGGGGCGATCGCCGGTCACCAGGAAGATGACTCGTTTGGCGACCTCGACGGTGTGGTCGGAGTATCGCTCGTAGAAGCGTCCGAGCAGCGTGATGTCCACTGCGGCCGGCACGCCGTGCGGCCAGTCGGGTGCAGAAGTCAGCATGAACAGGCTGCGGTGCAGTGCGTCCATTTCCTGATCCTGGATTCGCAGATCGGCGGCGAGTTCGGCGTCTCGGGTTTCGAGTACGCGTTGCGTCGCCTCGGCCTGCGCGACGGCAACTCGACCCATCTGCTCGAACACGCCCTCGACCTCGGGTGGCAGGACGTGCGCGGGGTGGCGACGACGGGCCAGTTCGGCGATGTGCACGGCCAGGCCGCCCATTCGCTGTAGATCGGCGACGATGTTGATTCCGGAGACGACGCGTCGTAGATCGTGGGCAACGGGTGCCTGCAGGGCCAGGAAGCCGAACGCTCCGTGCTCCCACTCGACTGCGAGGATGTCGATCTCTTCGCGGTATTCGATGGTCTGCTCGGCCAGGACGATGTCGGCGGTGAGCAAGGCTCGGGTGGCGTCGACCATTGCCTTCTCGGCAATTCTCGACAGTTCGGACAGATTCGACGCCATCGTGTCGAGCGTCTCCGTATAACTGTCCCGCATGTACTACTCACCCCTACCGAATCGGCCCACGACGCGGGGCCTGTAGGTCTGTTACCCCCGAATGCATCCTTCTACACCAGCTCGGCACTGTGGGAGCCTTTGTCGCATGAACATTGTGAAGTCGGTCATGCTGTTCGCGGTGGCAGCCGTGTTCGAGATAGGTGGGGCATGGCTGGTGTGGCAGGGAATCCGCGAGCATCGCGGGTGGCTCTGGGCGGGAGCGGGCGTGATCGCCCTCGGTGCCTACGGTTTCGTGGCGACGCTGCAGCCCGACGCCAATTTCGGTCGGATCCTGGCGGCATACGGCGGTGTGTTCGTCGCGGGATCACTGCTGTGGGCGATGGTGGCCGACGGCTTCCGGCCCGATCGCTGGGACATCGCCGGATCGTCGATCGCACTGATCGGCGTCGCGGTGATCATGTACGCGCGCTGAGCTGCGCGGGCCGTACATGATCCAGGTGTTGCCGATTCAGCAGTTGGACGGTGCGGGCACTCCGTAGAAGCGGTCCTTGATCCAGTTCTGCGCCTCGCCGAGTCCGAGGATGTCCGGAATCAGATGTCCGGCACCGGAACCCGGGACGATGGCCGGAATCTGCGCGGCGCTCAGCTGCACGGTGGCACCCTTGCCGCACCAGTCACCGGCCAGGCCGACGGCCTGTCCGTGAGGCACGATGTCGTCGGAGGTGCCGGACTGGATCAGCACCGGAGCGTTGGGCGTGCGCTGGCCGATCTTGTTCTTGGCCAGGATCTCCTGAGCTCTCGGCAGCCTGTCGAGTACCACCGAGAGCGGCTCACCGGTCTTGGTGTACTCGTTCGTGCGGTGCAGCCCGACGTTCAGAATCGTTTCTCCCACACACTGGTTCGCCACCAGGTTCAGCATGGCCTTGCCTGCGTCGTTGATGTTCTCGTCGAGCAGCGGCTGGAGATCGGGATCGGAGTTGAGCAGACCGTTCAGGGTGTAGCCGATCACGCCGGTGAGAATGGTGCCGTCGACCTGCTCGAGGGTCTGCTTCAGATCGGCAGGTGGGGCGCCCGCGTAGGTGCCGACCAGATTCATCTCCGGTGCGTACTCCTCCGCGAGTTCCGCTGCAGCAGCGGCTGCTCCACCGCCCTGCGAGTAGCCGTACGCCGCGACCGGGCCGTCCGCGGAGATCTTGGTGCCCTGCAGGTTCTGCGCTGCGCGGGCCGCGTCGAGCACAGCGTGAGCTTCCGATGCGCGGTTGACGTAGGTGTGCGCACCGGGGGTACCGAGGCCCTCGTAGTCGGTGATGACGACGCCGTATCCCTGCGAGAGCAGGGCGTATGCCGCGAGCACCTCGTACTCGACCATGAAGCCGAGCGGCGGGGTGTAGGTGATGACGTTGTTGAGCATCTTCGACGGCGCGCACTGATCGCCCTGGCCCTGGGTTCCCGGGGCGAGGACGACGAGCGGACGCGGGCCGGGCCCGGTCCACGGTGCGGCAGGATCGATGTAGGTTCCCGTGACGGCATTCGCTGCGCCGTTGGAATCGTTGCTGCGATACATGATTCGCGTTGCGGCACCCGGCAGAGGGCCACCGATCCCGGGGACCGACAGAGCGAGATGCGACGGCTCGGACCGGATCACGTCACCCGGGGAGCCTGCGGGCAGCGGGCTCGGCGGTACGTAGAAGTCCGATTCGACGGTCGAACCCGTCGACGATCCAGAGCCCGGGGCTGCAGATGCGATCGGATTGGCCATACCGATGAGCACTGCGGATACCGCCACTGCCGAAAAAATGACACGTGTCGAACGCAACTCGAATCCCCCAACGTCGATCCCCAGCTCCCGAGTACGCGGTACATCGGGTAGCACTCAATTCCGCTAGGGACCCTACGTGATCGATCGCACAACGCAAAGGGTTTCGTGACGTGGACCCTGTTCGTTCAGCGGCGGCGACGGTGCAGCGCCGCTTTGGCCACGTCGACTTCGGCGTCGGTGAAGGGTCGGCCCGGCAGCTCGGTGAGAGGGACTCCGTCCCCGCGGAGACCGTCGAGCAGCACGGTGAAGTAGCGACGCCAGTTCTGGGCATCGACGGAGGTGGAGAACTCGACAGCGGAACCGATCATGCCGAGTATCGGGTAGAAGTCGTTGACCTCGATGTCGGGCCGTAGCTGGCCGGACGCCCGGGTCCGCTCGACGATCTTCGCGAAGAACGGATCTATCCGCTGACGCACCTGTGCGATTCCGTGGCAGCCCTGATCGGACCCGAGAACGACGTCTCCGAGTCCCCGATCGAGTGCCATTCCCGCGCACACATCGCCGAGGAACTGCACCAGCCCGTCCCATGGATCCTCGGCCGCGAGTGCACGCTCGGCGTTCTCGAGCATGTCCACGAGACGCTGCTCGAACACGCCGTCGATCAGCTCTTCCTTGCACGAGAAGCGGCGATAGACAGTTCCGACGCCCACCTTGGCGTGCGCAGCGACGTCGTCGAGCGTGATGTCGATGCCCCGTGAGGCGAACAGCTCGCGGGCCGCGTCGACGATGCGTCGACGGTTGCGCTCGGCGTCCGCACGGAGGGGCTTCGCTCCCGATGTGTCGGCTCTCACACTCATTCGATGTCCGTTTCACCCGATAAGCGGAGGACATTCCTCCACTTCGCTGCTACCTTGTTCTACAACCGGAGGATACACCTCCGCATAGTCGAACCGAGGACTCATGACCACCCTTTCATCGGAGAACGTGGGCGACGCGACGTCGACCACGCCGGCGGACGAACGTGCGCATCGGAATCGCTGGCTGATTCTCGCCACGCTCGGACTGGCCCAGCTCATGGTCGTGCTCGACGCGACCATCGTGAACATCGCGCTGCCCGCAGCCCAGCTCGACCTGGGCTTCGATAATGCCAACCGCTCCTGGATCGTCACCGCCTACGCCCTCGCGTTCGGCAGCCTGCTGCTTCTCGGCGGGCGGCTCAGCGACCTCTTCGGTCGCCGCAACACCTTCCTCATCGGCCTCGTCGGCTTCGCGCTCATGTCGGCGGTGGGCGGCGCCGCCGTCAACTTCGGCATGCTGGTCGCGGCACGCGCCGGTCAAGGCGTCTTCGGAGCTCTGCTCGCCCCCGCCGCTCTGTCACTGCTGGCCACCACCTTCACCGACACCAAGGAAAGAGCCAAGGCATTCGGTATCTTCGGTGCCATCGCCGGCGGCGGAGGCGCACTCGGCCTGCTTCTCGGCGGCGTGCTCACCGAATGGGCGAACTGGCGCTGGAGCCTCTACGTCAACCTGATCTTCGCGGCGATCGCCTTCGTCGGCGGATTCCTGTTCCTGGCCAAGCACAAGGTGGACGTCCGGCCCAAGCTCGACATCCCCGGCACCCTGGCTGTATCGGCTGCACTGTTCTCCATCGTCTACGGCTTCGCACACGCCGAGTCCGACGGCTGGAGCAACGCGGTCACCCTCGGTTTCCTCGCCGCAGGTGTCGTTCTGCTCGCAGTGTTCGTGACCATCCAGATGCGCGTCGAGCACCCGTTGCTGCCGCTGCGGATCGTTCTCGACCGCACCCGTGCAGGATCGTTCCTGGCCGTGTTCGTCACCGGAGCCGGCATGTTCGCGGTGTTCCTGTTCCTGACCTACTACCTGCAGAACACCCTGAAGTACACACCCATCACCACCGGGTTCGCCTTCATGCCGATGATCGCGTCACTGATCCTCACCGCGACGCTGTCGACGGCGCTGATTCTCCCCCGCTTCGGGCCGCGCATTCTGATGACGACCGGCCTGGTCGTCGCCTCGATCGGCATGGCGCTGCTGACGCAGATCTCCATCGACAGCAGCTACGTCACGCACATCCTGCCCGGCCTGGTCATCATGGGCCTCGGACTCGGTGCCACCATGGCCCCGGCCATGCAGGGCGCGATCTCGGGAGTCGACCCGGACGACTCCGGCGTCGCGTCGGCAACGGTGAACACGATGCAGCAGGTCGGCGGCTCGATCGGCACTGCGCTGCTGAGCACCGTGGCCGCCAACGCGGCGACCGGCTACGTCAGCTCCAACCTGGCGACGGCAACCGACGCGGCCTTGCTGCAGGCCAACGCGGAGATCGCCAGCTACACCACCACGTTCTGGTGGGCGTCGGGAATCTTCCTGCTCGGCGCAGTGCTCTCGGCCGTGCTCCTGAAGAACGGACCGTTGCCTTCGGCCCCCGAAGGTGCGGTTGTCGTCGGGCACTGAGTGCCTACGGCAGTGGTGTGGTTATGCGCCCCCTGAGGCACATAACCACACCACTAGCCTTCGAGCAGCTTCTCGGTCGCGGCCAGCAACACGCAGGTCGCGACGCCGTCCATCGACTTCTCCAGCTCACCGAGCGACGGGAAGCTCGGGGCGAGGCGAATGTTCTTGTCTTCCGGATCTTTTCCGTACGGGAAGGCCGAGCCGGCGGCCGTCAGCGCAATTCCGGCGTCCTTGGCCAGCGCGATCGACCGTGCGGCCGTGCCCTCGAGCACGTCGAGGCTGATGAAGTAGCCGCCCTTCGGTTCGGTCCAGGACGCGATCTTCGACGCACCGAGCCGGTCTTCGAGAATCTGCTGCACCAGGGCGAACTTGGGCTTGAGGATCTCGCGATGCTTGGCCATGTGCGCCCGCACGCCCTCGGCATCACCGAAGAAGCGCAGGTGCCGCAGCTGATTCAGCTTGTCCGGTCCGATGCTCTTCTTGCCGAGGTGCTTCTGGTACCAAGCGAGGTTCTCCTCGGAGCTGCCGAAGAAGCTGACGCCCGCACCGGCGAACGTCACCTTCGACGTCGACGCGAACACGAACGCACGATTGGGGAAACCCGCCTCGGAAGCCATGCCGATGACGTCGTACGACGGCGCAAATTCCTCGGTCAGTGGATGCACCGCGTAGGCGTTGTCCCAGAAGAGTCGGAAGTCGGGGGCAGCAGTAGGCATGGTGGCCAACGCGCTCACTACTTCTTCGGAGTAGACGGCACCGGTGGGATTCGCGTAGTTGGGCACCACCCACATGCCTTTGATCTGCGGATCCGACGCCACCAAGTTGGCGATCTCGTGCACGTCCGGACCGTCGGGACCCATCGGAACCGGGATCATCTCGATGCCGAAGCTCTCGGTGATCGCGAAGTGCCGGTCGTAGCCGGGGGCCGGGCAGAGGAAGCGAACGTTCGGTTCGGCCGACCAGGCGCGCGGGGAATCCGGCAGACCGTGCAGCAGCGCCCAGACCACCAGGTCCTGCATGATCTCGAGGCTCGCATTGTTGCCGGCGAGCAAGTTCTTCACCGGGATGCCGAGCAGTTCACCGAAGATGGCGCGCAGTTCCGGCAGGCCTGCGAGGCCGCCGTAGTTGCGGCAATCGGTGCCGTTGCCGTCCTTGTAGTCCGCTCCGGGGAGCGTCAACAGCTCGGCGGCGAGATCGAGCTGCTCGGGGGACGGCTTGCCGCGAGTGAGATCGAGCTTCAGGCTCTCGGACTTGAGCTGCGTGTACTTCGCGCTCTGCCGCTCGTGCTCGGAGGCGAGCTCCTCATGGTTCATCAGACCCAACTGGGTTTGCGCTGGCATGCGGAGCGGCCTCTCGGTGACTGGGTTCCCCGGACAATTCAGATGTCGCTGAAAATAAAGGGGACCCCGCGCACCCGGCAGAGCCCATTGACCCTTGCTGCCTTCCGGCCCTGGGGGAGTTCACAGGATGCGCGCCGCGCGGGATCCATTGGAAAGTGTAGCCGCCTCCCGTCGGGCAACACATCACCACCCTTCGCGCCTCCCGATTTGGGAGATGTTGGGGGTAACCGGGTAAGCTCCCCCACGGAGGATTCGCCTAGTGGCCTATGGCGCTCGCCTGGAACGCGGGTTGGGTTAACGCCCTCAGGGGTTCAAATCCCCTATCCTCCGCCAGAGAAGCCCCCGTGACATGTC